>JBFGFW010000043.1:0-9918 GCA_041579395.1 Sulfitobacter sp. | reverse complement strand
CTTTTGGAGGCAGAGCGCGCCGCTTTGATCGCCGGTGATCTGGAGAAGCTTGCCAGTATGGTTGCAAGAAAAGAGTCGCTGATTGATGCGTTAAACAAAGCTGAGAGTGCCGATGTCAAAATGCTCGAGTCACTTGATCAAAAGGTAAGGCGCAATCAGGATCTTTTGAATAGTGCGCTTGAAGGCATCCGAAAAGTCGCGCGACGCATGGCAGCGTTTCGACGGGTGCGCGCGTCGCTTGAGACGTATGACGCGAATGGTGACAAGAAATTGATTGACGTGCAAATTGATACATCAATCGAAAAGCGCGCCTGAGTTTTGAATAAAATGCCGTTGATCGTCGGCGGCGAAATTAGGGTGCTGTTAATTGGCAGGGGATCATGGTGGCGATGCATCCGAGGTCGGGTGGCGCACCATGAAGACAATTCGAATGTGTGCACAGGTCAGAAAGACATTTTGGTCCAGCCCCAGGGGGGAGGGCCGCAAACGGACGCAAAGCGTCAATGACTAAAGGAACATGTTCATGTCGAGCATCAATACTAACAACGGCGCAATGGTTGCGCTGCAGACTCTACGTTCCATCAACAAAGATCTGACAAGCACGCAGAATGCCATTTCGACAGGTAAAGACATCAATTCGGCGAAAGACAATTCCACAGTCTGAATGACCTTGGCATTTGATGAATACGCCCGCTGCGTTCTGATCATCGTTGTCAGTTCGGTGGCGACATCCGTGGTTGATTCCTCGCGAGAGTAGCTTTTGATATCGCCGGTCGGCCCGTCACGGGCATCCCAAAGGAAATAGGCACCGCTTTTGGGCGACGTGCGATAAGTCTGCGAATCAAGCGAGATCAAACCTTCCGCGTTTGGTAAGTCGACCAGCGGAATTTGATAGATCGTATTGCGCAATCCGTTGTCATAGATCGCGTTTACGTATCCGTTCTCATCGACTTCAATACCGGCCATGTTGCCGACGGGCGATCCATCCTTTGTCAGGGCGATAGGTGCAAAGCTGTCCGAGAGCTGCGAAAGGCCAAAGGAACTGCCGATCCCGCCAATGTTGAATTCAATCGGGCCGCTGGCAGCACTAACGATCAACTGGCCGGTGGCAGGATCATATGGCCCACCCGATACAGTAGAAACGTTGCCGATTGTGCCACCGGAGGCGCGGCTGTCGTCAAACGTAATGATGTATTCACCCACAACTGCGCCGTCTTGTGCCGAATCGCGCAGCACCACAGTCCATTCGTTGGATGTCCCTGCCGCAGGCACGGTCGGAGTAAAGTTCATCGAAATGCTCTTGGAAGTGCCAAGATTGTCAAAATATTCAATGGACAGAACTTGAGCTTCGCCATCTGACCCTGCCGCAGTCGCGGTTGCAGGCAGGTTAAGGCTCATGTCGACCTTGGTGGTTGGATCGCCGCTGAGATTTAGGGCAAACTGCACCGGGCGCAGACCATCATTCGTATCCCGTGGATAGTTCGGAATGGTGCCATCCTGTCGCGCGGGCCAGCCCATCAGCAACAGACCGCTTTCCGTCGTGAGCAAACCTTCGGCATCCAGCCGGAAAGACCCGGTTGTGGTCAACATCATCTCGGGGTCAGAGGCGTCCGCACTAAACGATGTCTTTGTGGTGACCGGCAGAAAGCCGCGCCCGCGCACAGCCAGATCGGTCGAATTCGTCGTGCTTACCAACGCGCCATCTTCGCTGACCAGACGCTGCGAGGACGCGCGGACGCCGCCGGCGGTATATGTCGTCGTCCCTTCCGACAGCACCAGAGAATTGAAATCCGTCACCACACGTTTGTAGCCGTAGGTCGATGAATTTGCGATGTTGTCTGACACGGATGCCAGACGTGTCGCATTCGCCTGCAAACCTGCAACCCCTGCGTTTAGTGAAGATGAAATCGTCATGCACTAGCCTTTCTGCTGTTCCAACCGAAGTTGGGTCAACAGATAGGCCATCCGGGCTTAACACCGGGCTAACATATAAAATACGTGCTAGTTGCTGGTTTTCCTAATCGCGCAAAAGGATGACCTCCAACCTGTTGTTGCGGACGGCCATTGTGTCAAACGTTGCTGGCTTTCGGTCCGCGTATCCGGTGACACGTTCGATCCGTTTCGGTGCAACGCCCAGTTTTTCAAGGACAATCCGGGTCTGCGTGCCGCGCTGTGCCGACAGATCCCAGACCGGATTCTTGACCGCAACGATCGGGTTCGCGCGCACGTGGCCCGCGACGGCGATTTTGTTCGTGACGATTTTCGTTGCATCCGCGATCACAAACAGCAGGTCGCTCAATAACTGCGTCGGCTGATCCGTTTCATTCTCAAACAGTGGAATGTTATTGAGATCAAAGAGTTCAATGACCAACCCTTCGTCCGTGACGCGCGTGGTGACATGCTGCATCAGGTTGTCCATTACGGCAGATTCCCCGCCGCGCCCCATCAACTGATTGTCGATAACCTTGAAGAGTTCATTCATCCCATCTTCGTCGGGGCCACTGGTGCCCACGCCAACATCGCCGCTTTTCTGGCCCTCTATCGGGACCAAAGGCGATGTTGCCCCGGTACCATTCTTTGGCAGCGTCATTTCTGTGAAAATACTTTCGCCACCGAACGTACCATTGCCGCCCCCTGAAATGCGGTTGATAGGTATCGTCGGAGAGAAATAATCGGCAATCCCTTTGCGTTGTTGTTCTGTCGTCGCGTTCAGCAGCCACATCAACATAAAAAAGGCCATCATAGCGGTTACAAAATCCGCATAGGCGACTTTCCAGGCACCCCCATGATGCCCCCCGCCGCTGATAACTTTCTTACGTTTAATGATGACTGGTGCCGCATTTGCCTGCGCCGCCATTCTCACCACCTCTATTCACCCAAGATCAGGTTTAGACGATGAGACGTTACAGCCGGATTAACAGTTAGAATTGGTGTTATTCGGCCGACGTGAACCGTCAACTCAGGTGCGTTTCGCCACGGTCACGTGCCAGGATCATCTGCCGCTGGCGCTCCCGGAAACGGGCCTTGTCCGCTTCGGTTGTCTTATCAACGCATTGGTGGCAGCTGACCCCCGCTTCATACCCTTCTGCCAGCGTATCGGCGGGCAGGATTGGGTGGCGGCACCCATGACACAGCATGTGCGGGCCTTCCTTCAGCCCGTGGCCGACGCTGACCCGATTGTCGAAGACAAAACAGTCCCCTTGCCAGGTGCTCTTATCTTGCGCGACCTCTTCAAGGTATTTCAAAATCCCACCTTTCAGGTGAAACACATCGTCAACCCCTTGACCGATAAGGAAATTGGTCGACTTTTCGCAGCGTATCCCGCCCGTGCAGAACATGGCGATCTTTTTGTTGTGAAAGCGGTGCTTGTTGGCATCCCACCAGGCAGGGAACTCGCCAAAGCTGTGCGTCTGCGGGTCAATCGCCCCGGCAAAGGTGCCGATTGCGACTTCATAATCGTTGCGGGTGTCAATGACCGCCACGTCATCGCGGCCGATCAGATCGTTCCAATCCGCCGCCTCGACATAGTGGCCGACGCGGGCAATCGGATCCACGTCGGGCTGGCCCATCGTCACGATTTCACGCTTCAGACGGACCTTCATTTTGCCAAACGGCGGCGTTTGCGCGTGGCTTTCCTTATGTTCAAGGTCAGCACAGCCCGGCAGTGACCTGATGTGCGCAAGAACTGCATCGATGCCTGCACGCGGGCCAGCAATCGTGCCGTTGACCCCTTCGGACGCGATCAAAAGAGTGCCTTTGACATCCTGCCTTAGGCACAGTGCTTTTAGCGGCGCACGCAGACCGTCCGGATCGCTGAAGCGGGTAAAGTGATATAAAGCGGCGATTGTGTACATGGGCGTCCAGATACGCCGCTGGAACGCATCAGGCAAGAGAATGCTTTGCGCGCTGACCCGCCGTTCAAACCATGCTAGAACTGCCGGCAATAACAGGAGGCCACCATGACCCAAGCCCTGATCGTGATCGACGTGCAGAACGATTTCTGCCCCGACGGCGCGCTGGCTGTGACGGATGGCGATGGAATCGTCCCCGGCATCAATGCTCTGATGCGCCAAAAGCACCTGGTCGTGTTGACGCAGGATTGGCATCCAGGGGGGCATTCGTCTTTTGCTTCCTCGCACCCCGGAAAGTCTGCCTATGACTTGATTGAAATGCCCTATGGTCCACAGGTCTTGTGGCCCGATCACTGCGTGCAGGGCACCGATGGCGCGCGGTTTCATCCAGAGTTGGAAGAAACGAGGGCCGACCTGATCTTACGCAAAGGGTTCAACCCCGCCATCGACAGCTATTCGGCGTTCTTCGAAAATGACCACACGACTGCCACGGGATTGGATGGGTACCTGCGCAGTCGGGGTGTTTCGGATCTTGTGATGGTAGGTTTGGCGCTTGATTTCTGCGTCCATTATTCGGCGGTGGATGCCGCGCAACTGGGCTTCAACGTCGAAGTGCGGCGCGATCTGTGCCGGGCGATTGACCTGAACGGGTCGCTTGCGGCTGCCTTGACAGCGATGAAGTCGGCTGGCGTGACACTGGTTTAAGAACCCCAGTTGCTTGCCAGCGGCCAATGGCTTTGATTTAAGCGGCTGACATTGCAATCGGAGCGCCCCGCATGGTCGACATCGCCACCCGCGTCTGGAACCACAAATGGAAAATCGATCCGATTGTGCGGTCGTTGATCGACACGGATTTCTACAAGCTGCTGATGTGCCAGTCGGTGTTTCGAAACAAACCAGAAACCCAAGTTACCTTCAGCCTGATCAATCGGTCAAAGCACATCCCTTTGGCTGACCTGATTGACGAAGGTGAATTGCGCGAACAGTTGGATCACATCAGGTCGCTGTCGCTGAGCCGCGGCGAAAGTACATGGCTGCGGGGCAATACATTCTATGGCAAGCGCCAGATGTTCCGCCCTGATTTCATGGAGTGGTTTGAAGGCCTGCGCCTGCCACCCTATCATCTTGAGCGTAAAGGCGACCAATATGAGCTGACGTTCGAAGGGTCCTGGCCCGAAGTCATGCTGTGGGAAATCCCGGCGCTGGCGGTGCTGATGGAACTGCGCGGCCGTGCGGTGCTGGACCGAATGGGCAAATTTGAACTACAGGTTCTTTACGCTCGGGCGATGACCCGTGTGTGGGAAAAAATAGAAGCCTTGCGCGAAATTCCCAACCTGTCGATTGCCGACTTTGGCACGCGGCGGCGGCATTCATTCCTGTGGCAGGATTGGTGCGTTCAAGCGATGCAGGAAGGGTTGGGCAAGGCCTTTACCGGGACGTCGAACTGCAAGATCGCAATGGACCGCGAGGTCGAGGCGATCGGCACCAACGCACATGAATTGCCGATGGTCTATGCGGCACTGGCCAATGACGACGCGGCACTGGCGCAGGCCCCTTACGACGTACTTCAGGACTGGCACGAGGAACACGAAGGCAACTTGCGCATCATCCTGCCGGACACCTACGGCACCAAGGGGTTTTTGGACAACGCGCCCGATTGGCTTGCGGGTTGGACAGGCATTCGTGTCGACAGCGGCGATCCTGCGGTGGCGGCGCAAACGGCCATCGACTGGTGGATTTCACGCGGCGAGGATCCGAGCAAGAAACGGATCATCTTCAGCGACGGGCTGGATGTTGCGAAGATCAAGGAACTGCATCACCAGTTTTCCGGCAAGGTCACCGCGTCTTTTGGTTGGGGGACCTTGCTGACCAATGATTTCCGCGGTCTAGTTCCCGGCGATGCGCTTGCGCCATTCAGTCTTGTTTGCAAGGCGGTCATGGCAAATGGCAGGCCCACGGTGAAACTTTCCGACAATCCCAACAAGGCGATGGGCCCGCAAAGCGAAATTGACCGCTACAAGCGGGTGTTCGGCGTGGGCGAACAGGCACCGCAAAGGGTCATTGTCTAGGCGGGTTGCCGGGCCGTGATGTCGCGGTTTCTGCGTTCTCTCCAGACGATGATCAACCCGCCCGCGATGATCAAAAGCGCACCGGGGAACAACTCGGACCACGGTGTTTCACCATAAAAGAGCCACCCCAGCCCAAAGGCAAAAGGGATCCCGAAATAGCTGAACGGGGCCAGATTGCTTTGTTCTGTCATCCTGTAGGACACGATCAGAAACAGCACCGCCGTGCCCCCGAAACCACCCATGGCCAAGATCCAGAACAGATCTTGGGTTTTGTGCAGCGGGCTGAACCCAACCGTGAAAATGGCCAGCGCAAGTGACCCCACCGCAGCTATCCCGGAAGAATAAAGATTGATCAGCGCACTGGGAACATCGTCATCCATCATCCGTGCGGTAACGCTGGTCAGCGCATAGCACGCAGCGGCGGCAAGCGGCAAAAGCGCGGCGACATCGAACGTGTCTCCGCCCGGTCCCACGACCATGATCACACCGGCAAAGCCCATCAGAACCGCGCACCACCGCATGATACCGACCTTTTCCCCGAGCAGAGGCACCGCAAGCGCCACCATGATCGGGGCATTCGCATAGGTAATCGTCGAGGCCGTGGCAAAGCTGAGCAGCCCTAAAGACAGGTAGAAGAAGAATTGCGCAAATGTCAAAATAATGCCGCGAAACAGGGACATGCGCCATTGCCGCAGCTTCAGTTTGCGGCCATTCCTGTGCCAATCAGGCGACCACCAAAGCGCGATCACGGCGGGGATCAAGCCAGCGATATTGCGATATGCCGACAGCTCTGCCGCACCGTAATGGGGTGACAGGTTCTTGATGATCAACCCCATAAAATCAAACAGCAACAGCGCAATCAGCGAGAAAATAATCGCAAGGGTCGTGCGGTTCATCGCCATACGGATGCATCCAGTGCGGTGGGTCAGGGATCAGGCTAGCAGATTGTGACGGCAAAGGCAGCCTCGTGTACTGTGTGCAGGTATCTACTTTTGCGGGTCGACGCGCCCCCGCAAGGCTTTGACTTCGCCGCGCACCTTCTTTTCCTTAAGGCGTCTTTTCTTCGATCCCAAGGTCGGCCTAGTCGGTATGCGCCGTTTGGGTGGGGTGAGCGCCGACTTGATCAGATCTTTTAGCCGGTCGCGCGCGATCTCCCGGTTTCGGGCCTGGCTGCGGGTTTCATCACACTGGATAACCAGCGCGCCTTCGTTCGTCCAACGCCGCCCGGCCAATCGACGCAGGCGGGTCTTGACCGGGTTGGACAACGACGGAGAGGTCGCCGCCTCGAACCGCAATTCCACCGCGCTTGAAACTTTGTTCACATTCTGACCGCCGGGTCCGGATGATCTGATGAAGGTTTCCGTCATCTCCCAATCCTGGAGGGCAATGGCGTCGGTGATGTGCAGCATGGTCGTCTCCTATGTGCAGATCATGTCACCGAGAAGCGCCAAGGTGAAGGGGGCCACCAGATGCGAAAAGGGCCGCCCCCAAAGAGGAGCGGCCCAGTCGAATGGTTTCAGGAGGCAGGATCGGTTAGATCATCGATCCACCTGGGTTTCTTCAACCGCCAAGGGCTGCCTTAGCGGGAATCCTCCCAAGCTGTTCCGATACCTCGCTCCAATACCTTTCTTGACACTGGATCACCTCCTTTACCGTTGTTGAAATCACTTAGAGATTCGCACAAACGGGACCGATTGCAACATATTTTTTTGCGTAAGTTCAAAAGTAGTGCAGAGATGCCAGTGTCGGCGTTGCCGTAATAAGGCAACATTCAAAGCAGCCAAGAATGAGGGACGCTGTCCCTCAAACTCCCTGGGATATTTGCGAGCCAGAGAAGATGAGGGACAGTGCGCCTTAAGCATTCGACAGAAGTCTGGTGGTGATCATCCGGAACGGGACCAGCGCGATCAACGCAAGACAAAGCTTTACAGCCCAATCGGCCATGGCAAGCGATATCCACAGCGGACCCACCGGGCCCGCGCCAATCAGTGGCAGGGCTTCGGCGGCCCAGGATACGTCCGTCCCGGCGTGAATGAACGAAAACGTGCCCGAGAAAGCGATGCTGAAGAAAAGCGCCGTGTCGACCGTGCTGCCCACCAACGTGCTGGCCAATGGCGCACGCCACCAGGCCCCATTGCGAAGCGCCGAAAAAATTGCCACGTCCAGTAATTGTGCCACAAGAAAAGCAACCCCGGATCCGACTGCGATGCGGATCGTCACCAGGGGGCCATATTCGCCCATGATCTGCGTACCGATCAGCGAGCAGACTAATCCGACGACGAAACCGACCAACACGACGCGCCGCGCTGCGGCCTGACCGTAGACTCGGTTCATTATGTCCGTGACCAGAAAGGCCAGCGGATAGGTGAACGCGCCCCAGGTCAGCCATTGACCGTAAAGGAACTGAACCAAGATATTTGAAGCCACAACAATGGCAGCCATGGCGAGGATGCCGGGGAGGTTTTTTTGCGTCATTTGATAACCGGTTTTGCAAGGGAGCGGCAGACTTGGTCCGCGACCATCACAGACAGCGCCGATCTACGGAGTCGGCCGTCGTCTTGCAAGTCATTCCATCACTGTAAATTCGACCACTTGTGTGCGTTGGACCGACAGAAAATTGTCGTCGGAAATCACGGTAAGACAGGTCTGCCCGGCTGGGTCTTTCCAGACAGCGATGGATTCGAGGTTGTCGAAACGCGCGGGCAAGGTATGCAACAGAGTCTTTTCGCCCAAGTCCGGGGCATCTAGATCAAAGCGCCGGATCCGGCTGCGAAATCCCAGGGGGGTGACAGTACGTTCGAGGAGGTACAGCAATCCCTGATCGTCGAAGTCTGCACCGACAGGCACAAACGAGCCCCTTTTCGGGATTTGCGCGATCGTCCGCCAACTGTCATTCTGGAGCGCATAAAGCGGGAAGCTGTCTGTTGTCGTCCCCTCCGGCAAGGCGAAAAGGATACCGTTCGGGTTGATCGCCAAGGCCTCGAGCCCCGCGTTTTCGGACATGCTCTCTATCGTTGGGGCGGGCACTGAGGTTTCGGTTGCACCGTCGGCAAGATTGATCGCCGCGATGCGATGCTGTCCTTCAAAGCTGATGTAGACCGTGCCATCAGATGCAATGGCAAGCCCCTCGGCGTCATTGAACGGTTTACGCAAAATCTTGCCGACGTCATCGCGCAGGGCGACCGAATGCGTGATGGACAGGCCGGTCAAAACCTCGTTTTCGCGGACCACATCGACCAGCATGATACGGCCCCGATCCGAAATGACGGTAAGCTGGCTGCCGTCGGGCGATATTTCGGTACCAGACAATCCGCCAAACCAAGGGGCGTCATCCTCCCAGAAGAGTTCGGATTTGATCACCACGGATGGCTTTTCGGCCGCTGCAAAGGCGGTAGAGGCCAGCCCGAATGCCAAAATAATCTGGATCAGGTTCAGTTTGCTTCCAGTACCGATTGGCACTGCGCAGGCAGGTCTGCCAGAACCAATTCGCGCTTTGGCTTGCGCTTGGGCGCGTTCGGATTTGGCGGTGGCGGATTCAGGATATTCGCCTGCCATTGGCGGGCGTCGGCACATCCGTCCCCGGCGGGGGGAGGTGTCTGATTGACGCAACCTGCGACACCGCTTGGACAGGTAAGGCGCACATGGAAATGGTAGTGGTGGCCATACCAGGGGCGCACCTTGCGCAGCCAGCTTCTGTCGCCCTTTTCATCGGCGCACATCTGAACCTTGGCACCGGGAAAGACAAAGATCCGTGCAACGCGCGGATCTGATGCCGCGGCCTTGAGGATTTCGTGATGCTGACGGGTCCAGCTGCTGTTGACGTATGCCCCGTTGGATCGGCGCATCGAAATGGACGATATATTTTCACGCTGAGCCCGGCTGAGCCCCAATGATTTCGGCGGCAGCATCCAGATGTCTGCGTCCAGACCCATCTGGTGGCTCGCATGCCCTGTCAGCATCGGCCCACCGCGCGGCTGGCTGATGTCACCGACATAAAG
>JBFGFW010000042.1:0-9930 GCA_041579395.1 Sulfitobacter sp. | reverse complement strand
TGACCGAAACCCAAGGCCGCACGCGGGCAGCTGGGAACGACTGTTTGCATACGTGGCACTGCACCTTTGCAGCGTGGTGGGTCTTGGCCGTCATGGCTGCACGCCGGGCGTCAGGAGCAGCAGCCGGCCAATCATTGCAAAGATCACGCCGGCGTCACGCGGAATTACCAGTATCGACGCGGTCAGCTTAGTCGCCATTTGCGCATTGACCCCCAATTGGGTAAAATAGACTTAGCGTGCCGTGGACCGGACGCGCACCGTCATCCACGCGACGACCAAGGCGACAAACGCAATCATCATGCCCATCCCCTCGCGCGCCGTTTCCGTCTCCCACCACACGTCTTTGTGCCAAAAACCGGGCGTCTTGGGAAAATACCAGATCACCCCGATCACGGCGAGCCCGATCGACAACGCCATCAATCGACGCCCCCAGACGCCCGAAATCAGCTCGGTCCGAAATGCTGCCAGCCCACACCAGATGGCGATTGCGCCATAGATTAGGGCCCACGAAAGCGCATCGGGGTCATTGAACTGAACCACCGTAAACGCCACCATTATCAAGCAGAAGATACCCGAGGCAATTCGCATGGCAGGTCCCATATAAAGGTTGAGTAACAGCCCTCTCACACATAAGCTTTCAATTACTGGTTGGTCAAGTTGTACGATCTTGGCGCGTGCGATGGGGGATGCTATGAAAATCAGGGCCGCCGATACCGCACCAAAGGATGACACGTCCGTTGTGTATCAACAGCAATTTTCCGTTCCCTATCAGTATTCTGTGGTCTTTACGCGCGGGCTGTTCGACCCCGCCAAGGATCTTTTTGCCGACATCGTTGCGGGGGATGAAACGGGCAAGCGGCACCGCTGTTTCTTTATCGTCGACGAAGGGCTGGCCGATCTGGATCTGGACAGCAAGATCGCCGCTTATTTCGATGCCCATGCTGATCGGCTTGACCTGATCGCCCCCCCGATGCGCGTGCCCGGTGGCGAGGTTGTCAAGAAAGATCTTGCCTATGTGGAACGAATGCAAAGTGCCATTCACACCCATGCGATTGACCGCCATTCCTATGTGATCGCCATTGGCGGCGGCGCGGTGCTGGATGCGGTCGGGCTTGCCGCTGCGACATCGCACCGTGGTGTGCGTCACATTCGGATTCCAACGACAGTGCTGTCGCAAAACGACAGCGGCGTTGGCGTCAAGAACGCGGTTAATTTCAAGGGCATCAAGAACTACATCGGGACATTCGCGCCGCCTTGGGCCGTGCTGAGCGATTTCGATTTCCTGCGCAGTTTGCCACAGGCCGAGCGGGTGGCCGGGATATCCGAAGCCGTCAAAGTCGCGCTGATTCGCGACCGCGAATTCTATCTTTGGATCGAGGAAAACGTGAACGCCTTGGCTACATTCCAGCCGCAGGCCGAGGAACACATGGTCCGCCGGTCAGCGGAACTGCACATGCACCAGATTGCGCAGGGCGGCGACCCGTTTGAAATGGGGTCGGCGCGGCCCTTGGATTTCGGACACTGGTCCGCGCATAAACTCGAAGCGTTGACCAACCACCATGTCAGGCACGGGGAAGCGGTGGCCATCGGCATCGCACTTGACGCGCGTTATTCGGTGCTGGCGGGGCTGTTGCCGCAAGGCGAAGACGAACGCATCGTCGTGTTGCTTGAAACGCTGGGGTTTCGGATATGGCACCCCGCCATGGATACCCGCGATGCGGCGGGCCGCCTTGCCTTGCTGGTCGGCCTTGAGGAGTTTCAGGAACACTTGGGCGGAGAGCTGACAATCACCCTGCTGCGCGATCTTGGCACCGGTGTCGAGGTCCACGAGATGGACGGCGACCTTGTCCAGCAGTCGTTGAACTGGCTTAAAGCGCGGGAGAAGCGTTGAATGAAGTTGCCCGGCAGGTTGGGCCATCTGACCTATTGCATGAACATTCATGCGACCCAGACGTGGGGTGATGTGCGCGACGCTCTGACGGGGCCGGTAGCCGCCGTAAAAAATGCGATCAGCCCCGATGCGCCCTTCGCCGTCGGTTTACGGTTCTCGGGCGAGGCGCTGGCGGAACTGGATGATCTTGCCTCACGCGCTACCCTGAAAACCTTGCTGGACGACGGTGGCCTTCATGGGATCACGGTCAACGGCTTTCCCTATGGCCGGTTTCACGGCACGCGGGTCAAGGAAGAGGTGTATCAACCCGACTGGCGATCCGCCGAGAGGGTTAAATACACCAATGAATTGGCTGATCTGATGGCGGAAATCGCCCCGGCGGGCGAGATGATCAGCCTGTCCACGGTCCCCGGCACGATCAAGCCGCTGGCAGCGGGCGCGATGGCGACGATGGCCGGAAACTACATTCAATCGGTCGCCCATCTGGTGAAGTTGCGCGAAAAGAGCGGCGTTACCGTGGCCTTGGCGATTGAGCCTGAACCCTATTGCATCCTTGAAACCATCGCCGAGACGGTCGACTTCTTTCGCGATCATCTGTTCAGCGATGCGGCTGTGGCGCAACTTGCCGACCTCACCGGGCTGAGCACAGCCGAGGCAACCGCCGCCCTGCCGCGCCATATCGGGCTGTGCTATGACGTGTGCCATGCCGCCGTAGAGTACGAAGACCCCAAAGGCAGCATCGACGCATTGCAGGGTGCGGGAATTCCCGTGCACAAGCTGCAGCTAAGTGCTGCCTTGCGCCTGCCAAATGTCGGGCCGGCGCAACGCGCCGCGTTGGCCTCGTTCAACGAACCCACTTATCTGCATCAGGTGATCCGGCGGAAGGCGCAGGGATTGGTCTTTCATGTCGATCTGCCCGACGCCTTGGCCTTGGACGCTGCGACCGACGGGGAAGAATGGCGCGTGCATTTCCACGTGCCGGTCTTTCTTGATGATCTGGGCGCTTTTTCCTCAACGCGCGATTTTCTGGAAGAGATATTGGCCCTGCACAAAGCCAACCCAATCTCGCCGCATCTTGAGATTGAAACCTACACTTGGGACGTTCTGCCTGATGGCGTCCGGGGGGCGACGGTAGACAAGGACATCGTGCGCGAAATGCAATGGGTATTGGAGCGGTTGCTATGAATTTTCAGACATTTCTCAAGCTGGGGCGGGTGTCGAACTTGCCGACGGTCTGGACCAATGCCATCGCCGGGGCCGTGCTGGCGGGCAACCCGTCGTTTGCCTCGATCTTGGTTGTCGGGGTTGCCTTGACCATGTTCTACACCGGCGGCATGTGGCTGAATGATGCGTTTGACGCGGAAATCGACGCGCAAGAGCGCAAAAGCAGACCCATCCCCATGGGGGAAATCACCGTCGGCACCGTCTTCGCAGCGGGCTATGGGATGCTGGCGGCGGGGGTGGTCCTAGCCTTTTTCTTTGGGGGCATGGCCGGGCTTGCCGGGATCACGTTGGCGTTTGCCATCATTCTGTATGACTGGCTGCACAAGCGGACCGTGCTAAGCCCGGTGATCATGGGGGCCACGCGGTTTCTCTGTTATATTCTGGCGGCGGTGGCGGTTGCCAAGGTCACGGGGTCGGTTTTTTTCGGCGCTTTCGGCCTTGCCGCCTATATCGTGGGTCTGACCTATGCCGCCAAGCAGGAAGCCTATGATCGTCTGGACCGGGCCTGGCCGCTGGTGGTGCTGGTCGTTCCGCTGCTTTATGCGTTGACGCAGACCGGCATGGGCCTGCTTGCGCTGCTGATCTGGGCGGGGCTGTCTGCTGTCGTTCTTATCGCATTGCGACTGCTGTTTCGCCGCAACAAGGGCGATGTGCCCAAAGCCGTGGTGACAATGATTGCGGGCATTTCGCTTTATGACGCTGTGCTGATTGCGGGTGCGGGGCAGGCCGGTCTGGCGCTGCTTGCCGTGGTCGGATTTGGGGTGACGTTGGCATTGCAACGGATCGTTTCGGGAACCTGACGCGGCTTAGGAAAATACGTGATCCAGCACCAGTGCCTTGAAATCGGTGGCGTCAATCGCGCCATCGGGCAGGAAATCCGCTTCTGATGAGATCACCAGCGGGCCGAAATCCGGATCATCCGTGATCCGCCCATGCGTGCCCTTGACCAACTGCGTATCCTTGAGCGAGATGATGTCCAGCAGTTGCCGCTGCCCCAGTTTGCGCTTGGCCAGCTTCCATCCTGCGGTCAGTTTCGGGAACCTGATCTCGGGGTCCACGAACAATTCGACGGGGTCATAGCCGGGCTTGCGGTGAATATCGACCATCCGCGCGAAATCGGGGGCGCGGTCGTCGTCCAGCCAATAGTAATAGCTGAACCAACGGTCCGCTTCGCTGATTGCCACCAATTCGCCTGACCGTGGATGATCCAGCCCGTTGGCGCGCTTGCCTTCTGTGCCCCAGACATGTTCGACCCCGTCAAGCGCCGCCAACAACTGTGCCACCTCGTCCACGCGATCGGGGTTTTTCACATAGACATGCGCGATCTGGTGATCCGCCATGGCGAACGCTTCGGATGCACCCGCATCAAGCACCTCGCGGCCAAATTCTTCGGGGCGTACGGCCAGCAAACCAGCCTTGCGCAAAGTGCGGTTGATGTGGACGGCGTCCGTGGCCTTGGTGATCCCATATTCCGACACCACGATGACGCGCTGGCCGGTGCTGTCCGCGTGCGCGATCAACTCGCCGCACAGATCGTCGATTTCGCGCAGGTCCTGTTGCAGGCGCGGGTGATCAAGGTCGGGGCCAAGACGTTGCAGATTGTAGTCGAGATGGGGAAGATACGTCAGGGTCAGGGTCGGGCTGCGCGTTTCCATGATATGCAGCGTGGACTTCGCGATCCAGTCAGACGAGGTGATGTCGGCCATCGGCCCCCAGAATTTGAACAGTGGAAACTGCCCCAGTTTGGCATCCAGTTCATCATGCAGTTCCGGCGGAAAAGCATAATGATCGGGGATCTTGCGCCCGTCTGCGGGGTACATCGGGCGCGGCGTCGCGGACCAGTCGGCGGTCGAATACATGTTGTACCACCAGAACATCTTGGCGCAGGTGAAGTCCGGGTCGCGCAGCTTGCCGGCATCCCAGATTTTCTCGCCGTGGACCAGCTGGTTGGGCTGACGCCACAGCAACACCTCGGCCAGATCACGGAAATACCAGCCGTTTGCGACCGCACCGTGCCCGGATGGGGGCAGGCCGGTCAGGAGCGTCGATTGCGCGCTGCACGTGACCGCCGGTGTGACAGTATTCAGCGGCCGCATTCCGCCGCGCGCCGCAAGCTTGGCAAGGTTCGGCGTGTGCGGTCCGACCAGATGCGGGGCAAGGCCAACGACAAGAATAACCAGAGTTCTGTGCATGAGATATCCTTGGGGGTCAGGGTAAGAGTTTGAAGGTTGTCGGGGTTGATCCAGATTGCGCAGATGCGATTTCGGCCTGCAGTGCAGGTTTGAGGATCGCCCGAAAAGCCAGCCCGCGCCGGGCCGTCATGCCGTTCGCCAGTGCATGTTGACAACGTTTGAGAAACAAATGCTCTCTCCTACCCTTTGTAACATTTGTAGAACCCAAGGTTCCACTTCACAATCATAGAATTCCTTGCGGTTGCGCTGGCGTCATTGGGCGTTGTCCGGGTAGCATAGGACAAGCGGATATTGGGAGGGATCACATGACTGGCACACCGGCAGACTTGTTGAAGCATTGGGTCATGGCGCAGGCCCCCGAGCAGGCGGATTGGATCGCCACGTCGCTTGATGCCATCGCCGACAGTGCGCCCGAACGCGATCTGCACATCTTCATGGGCTATGCGCCGCGCAAACTGGGCAAGGCCGATCTGGCGCTTACAGGTGCCGATCTGGCGGCTGCGGATGCGGCCCACCCCGGCTGGGATCCATCGGGCTGGAGCATTGATGGGGCCGCACGGGTGCTGGCGCTGTTGACTGCCGCGGGAAACCGGTCATTCGCCGAGCGGTTCAAAGACCTGCGGCGAACGTCTGACGTGTCCGAGATGATCGCGCTTTACCGCGGCCTGCCGCTTTATCCCGAACCCGATACACTTGAATTCGAGGTGGGCGAGGGGCTGCGGTCAAACATTCGCGCGGTGTTCGAGGCGATTGCCCACCACAACCCTTTCCCCCGCGATCATTTCGACGAACACCGCTGGAACCACATGATCCTGAAGGCGCTGTTTGTCGGCAGCAGATTGTCGCCGATCGTGGGGTTAAGGGACCGGGCCAACCCCGAACTTGCCCGCATTCTGGTTGATTATGCGCACGAACGCTGGGCGGCCGGTCGGCCTGTGACGGATGAGCTATGGATACCCGTCAAACCGTTCCGGGATGATCCGGCGATTGCAAGCGCGCTATCGAAAGCCGTCAGCGACGGGCACTTAACCAAGGAGGTATTGTCATGATGTTTATTGATCCGCATGCCCATATGATCAGCCGCACGACTGATGACTACGAAGCCATGGCGGCCGCAGGTGTCGTGGCGATGATCGAACCTGCTTTCTGGGTTGGCCAGCCGCGCACTTACGTCGGAACCTATGTCGACTATCTGTCCACCATTGTCGGTTGGGAACGGTTTCGCGCCAGCCAGTTCGGCATCCGGCATTATTGCACGGTCGGGCTGAACTCCAAGGAAGCCAACAACGAGGAGCTGGCAGAGGGCGTGATGGAATGGCTGCCCCGCTTCGCCCTGAAAGAGGGTGTCGTGGCCATCGGCGAGATCGGCTATGATGAGCAGACCCCGCTTGAGGACAAATACTTTCGCCTTCAGCTTGAGCTGGCCAAGGAGCTGAACCTGCCGGTCATGGTCCACACGCCGCACCGCGACAAAAAGCGCGGCACGTCGCGATCGATGGATGTGTGCGAGGAAATGGGCGTTGATCCGTCCATGGTGATCATCGACCACAACAACGAGGAAACCGTCGCCGAGACGCTTCAGCGCGGCTATTGGGCGGGGTTTTCGATCTATCCCTCGACCAAGATGGGCAATGCGCGAATGGTCGAACTGCTCAGGCAATACGGTGGCGAGCGGATCATCGTGGACAGCGCCTGCGACTGGGGCATTTCCGACTGTCTGGGCGTGCCAAAAACCGCCAGTCTGGCACTGCAAAGCGGCATCCCCGAAGAGACCGTGCGCAAAGTCTGCTATCAGAACGCTCTGGACGCGTATGGGCAATCGGGCCAGATGCACGAAGATGACTGGCTGAACCCTGCCCCCATCGACCAGCGCACCCTGTTCGAGGGCAATTCGATCCTTCGCGGCGGGCGCGAGCCAAAGATAGAGGCACCCGGCACGCGGCGCGCCGGGCAGATGTTGATCGAATAGCATGCTGCGCCTGACGCTTATCGTCTTTGGTCTGATCGCGCTGAGCCTTGTGCCGTTCCTGATTTGGGGTGGTCAGATCGAGGCGGACATCACGCGCCTTGGAGCTGCAGGATGGATGCAAAGTTTCGGCGGTTGGGCCTGGGCCGTTGGCATCGGGCTCATCGTCTCGGACATTGCGCTGCCGGTCCCGTCAACGGCCGTGATGAGCGCGCTGGGCATCATCTATGGCCCGTGGATTGGCGGGGCTATTTCCGCCCTTGGGTCGGTTTTCGCGGGGCTGTTGGGCTATGGGATCTGCCGGATGATCGGCCCCGATACGGCACAAAGGTTGGCCGGGATCGAAGGGTTTGCGCAGGCGCGCGCCTTGTTTGACCGGTGGGGTGGATGGCTGGTGGCGGGGTCGCGATGGCTGCCGATCCTGCCCGAAACTGTTTCGTTTCTGGCGGGACTGACGGCGATGCGCTTTGGTCGGTATCTTGGTGCCTTGACCTGCGGTGCACTGCCGCTTGGCTTCACGTTTGCGTTCGTCGGGCATCAGGGCGCTGACAACGTGGCACTGACGCTGGGGATCTGTGCGGTCGCACCGCTGCTGTTGTGGCTTGCGGTGCGTCCATTTCTAAAAACGCCGATGCGGGATCAGACCCTTTAAGGTGCGAAACCCGGACCCTTGACGTAAGCGACGATCTGGCGAATTTCATCAACCGTAAACACTTCGTTCCATGCGGGCATTTTCTTGAAGCCTTTGTAAACGCGTTTGAAAACGAATTCGGGCTTGTACTTTGCCGGTTTCAGTTTGGGTGCCTTTCCAGGATATGCCTTGAACCCGTGACAATGGGTGCACTGCCCGAACCACAATTCCTTGCCAGCTGCAAAATTTGCCGGGTCGTTCATGAACTCTTCGGGAAATTCTTGTTCGGCGATAACCTCTTCGACACTGCGTGTCTCGACAGCCGGTTCGACGACTGCCGCAGCGGTGTCAGATGCCCCCACGGTCGCCAGATAGGCGGCGACGTCCAACCGGTCCGCCTCTTTGGTCAGCTTGAACGACATGCTGGACCGCGCCTTTGGATCGCCCAGATAGGCCTGCAGATATTTTGAGGGGTCTTCAAGATAAGCGGCAAGCGTTTCCTGCGACCAGACCAACCCTTTTTCACCGGCGGCGACCAGGCTTTTGCCGTACTTGAAACCCTTGACGGTGCCCGCTGCCCGCCCGACGACATCCGTCAGGGCAGGGCCCACCTTGTTCTTGGCATCGGGCCCGACCTGATGACAGGACATGCATTTCCGGAACACGGATTTGCCGGCTTCGGCGTCCTGCGCCAAACCTGCGCCAGCCGTGGCAAAAACAAAAAGCGCTGCGATAAGCGACATGGATTTCATTGTGGGGTACCCTGTTTTAACCGAATTCGGGCCAACTGCGGCCCTGGCACATAAAGACGCCGCAGGCCTGAAGCGTGCGGCGTCGCGTTTTGGATCAATCCGATCAGTTGGCCGGCTTAATGTGATAGATCGTGTCCAGCGACCCGTTCGGGCCGGTGGTGATCGACGTCAGCGCATAGACCTCGCCAGCCGCATCCTGTGCGAAGGCCAGAATGTACGGTATCTTGCCGTCCATGTTGGTCACGTTGGCGACTTCCATCGACCACGTGCCATCTGCCGCTTCGGTTCCGATAAAGATCTGTCCGTCCATTTCGGCAAAGCTTTTGGACCAGTCGCCGTGAATATATTTGCCGTTCCAGTCGGCATTTTCCCCACGGTAGACATATCCTCCGGTGTTCGAAATCCCTGCACATCCGTCAGGCTGTGCAGTGCAGTTCTTGTATTCGAGAATCGGGTCGATCATGTCGGCGCTTTCGCAGGTTTCCGGATGATTGTCGGGCTCTGCATAGTTGAAGCAATGCGTCCCTTCTTTGACACGCCAACCATAGTTGCCACCCGCGACGATAATGTCCTGCTCTTCAAAGCTGTTTTGCTGCACGTCGCCACAGAACAGACGGCCATCTTCCATATCAAACGAACAGCGCCATGGGTTGCGCAGACCGTAGGCAAAGATTTCAGGCGCGGCTTCGTCATTGTCGACAAAGGGGTTGTCTGCCGGAATGGCATAATTCGTGTCGCCGTCGGTGCCGTTGACATCGACGCGCAGCATCTTGCCATGCTCGCTGCTCAGGTCCTGGCCGTTGCCTTCGGTTACGTTGTGACCGATGCCCCAGTCGTTGGCATATCCGCCGTCACCGGTAGAGATGTAGAGCATCCCGTCGGGTCCAAAGCCAATCCAGTGGCCATTATGGTTGAACTGTGGCCAGTTCAACGAATGGATGATGCGCCCGGAATTCGGGTTCGCCACATTCGGATCATCTGCTGAAACGGTATATTCCTCGACGACGTTGGTGTGATCCCACCAGAACATCTGGCCAAGGTCACCTTGGGTATTGATGTTGGTGGAATAGGCGACGTAGAACTTACCGTTCTGGGCAAAATCCGGGTGGAATGCCAAACCAAGCAGGCCGCGCTCGTCAAAGTCGTGGAACTGGGTGATAATCTTGTTGCGGATATCCAGGAACGGTTGAGGAGAGAGATTTCCGTCGGCGTCGATCATCCGGACACGGCCAAACTGCTCGATCACGAATTTGCGGTCGTCGCCCGCAGGTTGC
>JBFGFW010000041.1:0-9962 GCA_041579395.1 Sulfitobacter sp. | reverse complement strand
GGCGCATTTTCCAGGCCGTCTGTGATGTCTTCCTTCAAGGCGATGGTGCCATCGGCCACTTTCGGGGCCACCTCCTTAAGGAAATCGGGGAAGCGGTTCCAGTGGTTGGAAATGATAAAGCCGTTCACGCTGAGGAAATTCACCAAGATCGTACGCCACAGTTTCGGCGCGGTCAGCCCTTCTTCGGAGGCGTTGGCCCCAAGACCCCCGGCGTTGTACCACGCGATCATGCCACAGATCGGGATCCGACCATGTGGGTTCATCATCGGCATGACGGCTTCAAGCACTTTACCACCGACGTTCTCGAAGTAGATGTCGATGCCTTTGGGGCAGACCTTTTGCAAAGCGGCGCGCAGGGACTTGGCATCATCATAGGCGCGGTGGTCGATGCAGTCGTCAAAGCCAAAATGATCCTTGGCCATGGCGCATTTATCGGCCCCGCCGGCAATACCGATCACGCGCAGCCCGTGCGACTTTGCAATTTGACCGACCATGGAGCCGACCGGACCTGTGGCCGCAGCCACAACCAGCGTTTCGCCCGATTTGGGTCGGCCATATTCCATCAGGCCATGCCAGCCGGTAAAACCGGGCATGCCCAAAACGCCCAAGGATGTGGTGATCGATGCCTGCGCGGGGTCGACCTTGCGCAGCATGTTCGCGGGCTGCACGCCGTGGGTGGCCCAGCCGAACATGCCGAACGCGAAATCACCCGGTTTGAAATGCGGGCTGTTGGAGGCGATGACTTCGCCGACCGATCCACCCTCCATGGTGCCGCCAATGGGTACGGGTGCCGAGTAGGATTTCGCGTCGTCCATCCGCCCGCGCATGTAGGGATCAAGCGACATGTAATGCACGCGCACCAGTACTTCGCCGTCGCCGGGCGTGGGCACGGGGCCTTCTTCGAGACGGAAGTTGTCGGCACTGGGGGCACCGTCGGGGCGGGACGCAAGCACGATGCGTTTCATCTGGTCTGTCATGAGGGATCTCCTTGATCTGGTTCGCAGCAGGGTATCTGGAACTGTGCGACACGCAAGGCAGTGTGACGTCCACGGCGGGACAAACACGGGTTTGCGTCGCGGCCCCTTGGCATTCGGGGTGAGTGCGCTTATACGCCGGGCCTGATCCATCGAAGGACGCGGAAAATGGTTGGCAGTGCAAATCTTAACATCATGATCAAGGCGGCCCGCCGGGCGGGACGCGGGTTGGTCAAGGATTTCCGCGAGGTCGAGAACCTTCAAGTGTCGATGAAAGGGGCTGGCGATTTTGTCAGCCGTGCCGATCTGCAGGCCGAAAAGACCCTGAAGGAAGATTTGATGGGTGCGCGCCCGACCTATGGTTGGCTGGCCGAAGAAGGCGGTGGCGAAGAGGGCCAGGACCCTACGCGCCGCTGGATCGTGGACCCATTGGATGGGACAACGAATTTTTTGCACGGTCTGCCGCATTGGGCCGTGTCGATAGCGCTGGAACACAAGGGCCAGATCGTGGCCGGCGTGGTGTTTGACCCTGCCAAGGACGAGATGTTTTTCGCCGAAAAAGGGGCAGGGGCCTGGATGAACGAGACGCGCTTGCGGGTCTCGGGTCGGTCGCGGATGATCGAGGCGATCTTCGCCACCGGACTGCCCTTTGCCGGGCGCGCCGATCTGCCCGAAACGCTGAGCGATCTAGGCCGGATTTTGCCGGTTTGCGCCGGTGTGCGCCGCTGGGGCGCTGCCGCACTGGATTTGGCCTATGTCGCCGCCGGTCGTTACGATGGCTTTTGGGAGCGCCGCCTGAACCCTTGGGACATGGCGGCGGGCATGGTGATCGTGCGCGAAGCGGGTGGCATGGTCGAGCCGCTGAAGCCCAACGGCGACATTCTGGAAGACGGAGAGATTGTCTGCGCCAACGAGGCGCTGTTTTCGGGCTTTGCAAAGATCGCACGCGGGTAAGAGCGCCCGTGCCGGGCGCGGGCCTTCGGCGAGGATTTTATTCCATTTGGAATTAGAGTGTCGTGCTATCTGTCGGACGGGTGGTTGATGCCATCGGTGTAGGGCAGGGGTTCGTGGTTCCACGGCTCTGCCCCTTCGATGCAGCCCAGATTGATGCCGCATTCGTCGGGGCGTGCCCGGCGCTGGTGGTGGGTGTAGATGCCACAGGTCTTGCAGAAAAAGTGTTTCGCAGTATGCGTGCCCCAGGTGTAGAGGGTCAGATTGTCACCGCCTTGGACGACGACGACCGAACTGGCGATGGCGGTGACATTCGCGGCAGAGCGGCGTCGGCAAAAGCTGCAGGCGCAGCGCGTGGCCGACTGCAGCCCCGTGGGCAGTGTCGCTTCGATCACCACGGCCCCGCAGTGACAACTGGCGCGGTGGATTTCAGGCTGACGTTTCATTTGCGTCTGATTTTCGGGATGCGGCTGGCAGCGAGCGGATAGCTGGCTTCGGGATGCGGCGGATGCCCGTGGGTGACCGACCAATAGCGGGGCCCCCCAAGTCGCAGCCAGACCGGCACCGCCAGCACCAGACCGACAACGAATCCGCCCGCATGCGCCCAATAGGCAACCCCGCCCTGGCTGGGGTCGGCCCCGACGCCGCCAATGAACTGCATGCCCAGCCACAGCCCCAGCATGATCCAGGCGGGGATCTGCAGGATGCGGAAATTCACGATGAAGATGAGCAGGACGTCGACCTTGGCCTTGGGGTACAGCAACAGATACCCCCCCATCACGCCCGCGATGGCACCCGATGCGCCAACGGTGGGTACTGGCGAAAAGGGGGCAGAGATCACATGCGCCACTGCAGACAAAAGACCGCATGCGAGGTAGAAGATCAGATAGCCGACATGGCCCATCTCGTCTTCGATGTTGTCGCCGAAGATGTACAAAAACAGCATGTTACCCGCAAGGTGCAGCCACCCGCCGTGTAGGAACATCGATGTGAAAAGCCCCGTCAGTCCATCGCCGGAGGTTACACGCCCCGGGATCAGCGCCCAGTCGAAGAAAAACATGTTGAGCGCGCGTTCATTGCCGAAGAGGCCCACATAGCTTAGGAAAACGCCGATGTTCACCGCCATCAGAATGTAGGTCACATAGGGCGTGCGCCCCGACGGGTTATGATCGCGGATGGGAAACATGGGGGCGAGCCTTAGCCAAAGGTGGTGCAGGGTCAAGAGGCACCTGCCGTGCAATCGATTGATCAAACGCCGCAACACCGGAGATCCGCATGAAGATTACCTGCCTGCACACCGCGCAAAGTCGTGCGCCCGGACCTGCTGGCGCGCGCGCAGCACGAGGGGATTCAGGCGGTTGCGGCCGATCTGCAAGCTGTCGTGGGCGATCTTCACGGGTCGGATGCGATCTTGTGCACCTGTTCGACATTGGGACAAGCGGTCGAGGATCTGGCCGGCGTGCGGGTCTTGCGCATCGACCGACCGGCAATCAAGGCTGCCGTCGCCTTTCGTCATGTGCTGGTGGTGATCTGTCTGGAAAGCACCCGCACGCCGACGCTGGCGCTGTTTGACGTCTGCGCCAAGGGGCATGCCACGCAGGCGACCATTGTGCTGTGCGCCGAGGCCTGGCCGCATTACGAAGCGGGCGACTTGACCGCATTTCACCGCAGCATCGTCCAGTCGGTGGCAGAGGCGGTGGTGAAGGCACCCGAGACCGACTGCATCCTGTTGGCGCAGGCGTCGATGCAGGGGGCGGCGTTGTTTCTGGCAGACTTGGGGCGGCCAACCTTGACCACCCCCGGTTTGGCGGTGCGACGGGCGATCAAGACCGCCCGCCAGAAGTCACTTTAGCCAGCGGCACCCAGCAATTGCGCGTTGCCACCCGATGCAGTTGTGTCCACGCACACATGCCGTTCGGCGCGCACGCGTGCGGTGTCGGGCAGCCCGCGGATCAGCGGCACGATGGGGCCTTTGCGCTTCGACAGCGCCTGTTCGATGGCGCGGCCCGTGTCAGCGTCGCCCCACCACAGGATGCCGCCATAGCTTGGCCCATCGGTCAGCGCAGCGATGTCGATCTGGCCGGTCAGTTCCAGTGCTGTACCGCCAAGCGCTTTGACCGCGCGGGCCTGTTCGGTCGCGGCAGTCTTGCCCGGACCCATGCACAACAGCGCCGGGCGCGGCAGCGTGCTTAGCCGGTTCGATTCGCCGGTCGGTCCGGGAAGTGAGATCGTCTCGAGCGCCTTGCCGGAATGGCCGGGCAACTTGGGCAGATCATTTTGCGTGCCATCCCACGTGTCGTCCACGGATTTTAGATCGGGGGCGCTGAAACGCGGCAGATAATTCGGGCCGCCCGCCTTGGGGCCAGTGCCCGACAGACCTTCGCCGCCAAAGGGCTGGCTGCCCACGATGGCACCGATCTGGTTGCGGTTGACATAGATGTTGCCCGCCTCGATCCGTTCCGACACATGCTGCACCCGGTCGTCGATGCGGGTGTGCAGGCCGAAGGTCAGCCCATAGCCGGTGGCGTTGATCGCATCGATCACCTTGTCCAGCTGGGTGGATTTGAACGTCGCGATGTGCAGCACGGGGCCAAAAATCTCGCGCTCAAGATCCGCGATGCCATTGATGCGGATCATGGTGGGCGCGATGAACGTGCCTTGGGTCGGGGTGGGCAGTTCGGCGATCACGCGGCCTTCGGCGCGGGCCGCTTCGATGTGACCGGCAATCCCCTTGCGTGCGGTTTCGTCAATCACCGGTCCAATGTCTGTGGATATGTCCCACGGGTTGCCCATGGTCAGCACATCCATCGCGCCGTTCAGCATCTTGATCACGTCTTCGGCGATGTCTTCCTGAACATAAAGGCAGCGCAGCGCCGAGCAGCGCTGACCGGCGGACTGGAACGCGCTTTCGACGATGGCCTGGACGGCCTGTTCGGGCAAGGCGGTGCTGTCGACGATCATCGCGTTCAGGCCACCGGTTTCCGCGATCAATGGCGTGCCGGGCGCGCAGTTCTCGGCCATCGCCTGACGAATACGCAGGGCTGTGGCGGTCGAGCCGGTGAAGGCCACGCCGCCGATCCGTGCATCGGATGTCAGTGCAGCACCCACATCACCGCCACCCGGCAGCAACTGCAGCGCACTGCGCGGCACGCCCGCTTCGTGCATCAGCGACACGGCAAGAAACGCGATCAGCGGTGTTTGTTCGGCGGGTTTGGCCAGCACGGCATTGCCGGCAGCAAGGGCGGCACTGACCTGACCACAGAAAATCGCCAGCGGAAAGTTCCACGGCGAAATGCAGGTAAAGATGCCTGCAGCGGGTGTGTTGGTCGCCTGGGTTGCATAATAGCGCAGGAAATCCACCGCTTCGCGCAGTTCGGCCACGCAATCGGGCAGACCCTTGCCGGCTTCGCGCGACAACAGCGCAAAGATCTGACCATAGTTTTCCTCCAGCAGGTCCGCCGCGCGCAGCAGCACGTCGCGGCGCACGTCCAGCGGTGCATCCCACGGGGCCGCATGGTCAAGGGCGACCTTGACGTCGTCTTTGGATGCGTTGCAGACCGTGCCGGGGCTGTCGGCCGTGGTCGCAGGGTTCTTCAGATGCACCGCTTTCTGAGTATCGGCATCGACGGCAAGCAGCGGGGTTGCGGCCCACAGATGCGCCTTCCAAGGTGTGCGGGCGGCATCGATCATCTCAAGCGTCGGGGTGTGCATCAGATCGAAACCCTTGGAGTTGACCCGCGTCGGCAAATACAATTCCGGCCCTGTCGGTATCTTCAGCACAGTATCGGCCAGGCTGTCGAACGGGTCGGCGGCCACGACTTCGGGCGGTACTTCTTCGTCGACGATCTGGTTCACAAAGCTGGAATTCGCGCCATTTTCCAGAAGACGCCGCACCAGATAGGCCAGCAAATCAGCATGGGCACCGACGGGGGCATAGACCCGACAACGCGTGCCGTGCTTTTTCATCACGATGTTGTGCAGCGTTTCGCCCATGCCATGCAGACGTTGGAATTCGAATTTTTCCTTGTCATCGGCCATGTGCAGGACGGCGGCGACGGTATGCGCGTTATGGGTGGCAAACTGCGGATAGATCCGGTCGGTCATGTTCAGCAACTTGCGGGCATTGGCGATATAGGACACGTCGGTCGCGGCCTTTTGGGTGAAGACCGGAAAGCCATCGACGCCCTTGACCTGCGCGCGCTTGATTTCGGTATCCCAGTAGGCACCCTTGACCAGACGCACCATGATCTTGCGGTCATGCCGAACAGCCATGTCATAAAGCGCATCAATCGCGGCACCGGCGCGCGGGCCATAGGCCTGCACCACGACGCCAAACCCGTCCCATCCGGCCAACGCGGGTTCGGACAGCACGTTTTCGACCACGTCCAGCGACAGGCCCAGACGATCGGCTTCTTCCGCATCGACGTTCAGCCCCATGCCTGCCGACTTCGCCAGCAGCGCAAGCGCGCGCAGACGCGGGACCAGATCGCGCATGACTGACGCTTCCTGAGCCACCTCATAGCGGGGGTGCAGAGCTGACAACTTGACCGAGATACCGGGGTTCTTGCGGCTGTCCTTGTCGTGGCAGGCTGTGGCGATGGCGGATATCGCCCGGCTATAGCTCAGGTGATAGCGCTTGGCATCATGTTCGGTGCGGGCGGCCTCGCCCAGCATGTCATAGCTGTAGGTAAAGCCCTTTTTTTCCATGCCGCGGGCGCGGTCCATGGCGGCGTCGATGTTTTCGCCCAATACGAACTGACGGCCCATTTCCTTCATCGCGCGGCTGACGGCGGTGCGGATCACCGGTTCGCCCAGACGTTTGATGGCGGCACGCAGGTGGCGGACGGGGCCGGGTTGTTCATCGTCCAGCACCCGGCCTGTCAGCATCAGCGCCCATGTCGACGCGTTGACCAGCGTCGAAGTCGAATGCCCCATGTGCCGGCCCCAGTCGCTGGGGGCGATTTTGTCTTCGATCAGCGCATCGATGGTTTCAGCATCGGGCACGCGCAGCAACGCTTCGGCCAGACACATCAGCGCCACGCCTTCGTCGGTGGACAGACCATATTCGGCCAGAAACACCTCCATCATTCCGGGGGCGGTGTGGCCCCGAATGTCCCGCACCAGACCCGCCGCCGCTTTGGTGATCTGTTTGCGGTCTTCGACGGATAAATGCGCAGTTTGCACCAATCCACGCAAAACGTCTTCTTGGTTCGTGTAGGTGCCCGCGTCAATCTGGTGCCGCAGGGAGTGCGAAGAATCGCGTGCCATGTGGTGCTCCAATGAATAATTGGGCTAGTATAGGGGGGATTATGGAGTAATAATTCCTGATTGCCTTTGGTTTGCTAGGCATATTGATTTATTATTGGACTTTCCGCGTGACAAATGAAGATTTCAAAATGGACCGCTTTGATGCCGCGATCCTGATGGTACTGGCAGAAGACGGCCGCATCAGCATCACGGATCTGGCCAAACGCATCGGTCTGTCAAAATCGCCCACTCAGGCACGGTTGCGCCGTCTCGAGGAAACCGGGGTGATACTGGGCTATCGCGCTCTGCTGGATCCGATCCGGCTGGGGCTGGATCATGTCGCCTTTGTCGAAGTCCGGCTCAGTGATACCCGCGAGGCCGCGCTCAAGGCATTCAACGCTGCGGTGTCACGGGTGCCCGAAATCGAACAGGCTCATATGATCGCGGGCAATTTCGATTATC
The DNA here is from genome assembly GCA_041579395.1 of Sulfitobacter sp. Classification (GTDB taxonomy): domain Bacteria; phylum Pseudomonadota; class Alphaproteobacteria; order Rhodobacterales; family Rhodobacteraceae; genus Sulfitobacter. The sequence continues at coordinate 2,328 of JBFGFW010000041.1, read as the reverse complement.
TTCTTAAGGTGCGCACCCGCGATATGGTTGCCTACCGGCAATTTTTGGGCGAAACGATCACGACGCTGCCATTCGTGTCGAACACGTCTACTTATGTCGCCATGGAAGCGGTCAAGGAAGTCATGCTCGCAGATGTGACTTGACGAAACGCCTTTGCGTCGCGAACATTTCACCATGCGCATGCTTCTTGTCCTTGCCCTTGTGTCCGGCCCCGTCTTCGCGGCGGAGTGTCCGGCCCCTGCCGATTATGCCGCTGAACTGACAAAATTGTTTGCAAAGGCCCGTGCCGCGCCGGATGTTCGCGCTGGCCGGGTGGTGTCGGACAGGATGTGGGAGGTGTGGTTGCGCGCGCCAGATGCTGCCGCGCAAGCGGTGCTTGACCGGGGGATGGCACGGCGCGACGCCTATGATTTTCTGGGCGCGCTCAAGGAATTCGACCGCCTGGCGGCGTATTGCCCAACCTATGCCGAAGGGTTCAACCAACGCGCCTACATCCATTACCTGCGTGAAGACTATGCCAAGGCGTTGATCGATCTGGACGCAGCCCTTGTCTTGCAACCGCTGCACGTCGCAGCGCAATCGGGCCGTGCGCTGACACTGATGCAGCTTGGCCGTATCAACGAAGCCCGCGAACAGATGCTGATCGCCGTCGGCAACAATCCGTGGCTGTCCGAGGCGGCCCTTTTGGCCAAAGGTGCCCCCCTTGGTCCGCTCGGAGAGGACATCTGACCATTTACACTGCCCGCCGTCCGGCTATTGTGCGCAGCACTGCGGGCGTGATGGAATGGTAGACATACCAGACTTAAAATCTGTTGGGGCGTAGCCCCGTGTGGGTTCGAGTCCCACCGCCCGCACCACTTTCCAATATTGGCCTACCGCCTACGGCTACTTGAGGCCGGTGTTTTGACCGATCGCCATTCTTGCTTGCGGCAGACGTTATCTAGGTCCGCACCCCGGCAAATTTCTCGGCCCATTCGTCACGCTGGTCGTCAGTGATTTTGGCGAACAGCACTTCGGAGACATCAAAGGCGTGGCCCGGGGCAAGCAGCCCAAGGGCGGCGGGCACGTCATCGGGCCAATGTGCATCTGTGATCCGCACGCAGGACAGCATGCTTGCCGCGGCATCTGGGATGAACGGGGCGGACAGGACGGCGTAAAATGGGATCAGATTCAGTGCCAGACGGACTTGGGCGGCGGCGCGGTCGGGGTCGGTCTTGAACGTGGTCCAGGGTGCTTCGGCCTGTAGGTATTCGTTGCCCGCAGCCCAGATTGCCCGCAATTCGGCAGCGGATTTCCGGACTTCCATCGCCTCCATATATGTCTGATATTGCGCGACCTTTTCGGTCAGATCGGCGATCAGCGCCTGTTCGGCGGGGCCATATTTGCCAGCAGCGGGGACTTCCTCGCCAAATTTGGAGCGGCAGAATTTCGTGATGCGGCTGATGAAGTTGCCCAACACATCCGCCAGATCCTTGTTTACCGAGGCCTGAAAGTTCTCCCAGGTGAATTCCGCGTCCGATGTTTCGGGCGCATGGCTCAGCAGCCACCAGCGCCAGGTGTCGGCGGGCAAAATCTCAAGCGCCTGATCCATGAAGACGCCGCGCCCGCGCGAGGTTGAAAATTGCCCGCCGTCATAGGTCAGGTAATTGAACGACTTGATATAATCGACCAGTTTCCACGGCTCGTTGCTGCCCATGATCGTGGCCGGAAAGCTCAGGGTGTGGAAGGGTACGTTGTCCTTGCCCATGAACTGGGTATAGCGCACGTCGTCGGCCCCCTTATCGGTGCGCCACCAGCTTTCCCAATCGGTGCCCTTGCCTGCATCGACCCATTCCTGCGCGCAGGCGATGTATTCGATGGGGGCGTCGAACCAGACATAGAAGACCTTGCCTTCCATGCCCGGCCAGTCTTCGTCACCGCGTTTGACCGGAACCCCCCAGCTTAGGTCGCGGGTGATGCCACGGTCCTGCAGGCCGTCGCCATCGTGAAGCCATTTCTTGGCGATGGACGTGGTCAGCACCGGCCAGTCGGTCTTGCTGCTGATCCACGCGTCCAGCCGGTCTTTCAACTGGCTTTGTTTCAAGAACAAATGCTTGGTCGTGCGCATTTCCAGATCGGTGGCCCCCGAAACGGTAGAGCGCGGATTAATCAGGTCTTCGGGGTCCAGCTGCTTGGTGCAGTTGTCACACTGGTCGCCGCGCGCGTCTTCGAAGCCGCAGTTGGGGCACGTCCCTTCGACATAGCGATCGGGCAGGAACCGGCCATCGCTGGGCGAATAGATCTGGCGCTGCTCGACTTCCTCGATCAGGCCCTGATCATACAGGGCAG
>JBFGFW010000040.1:0-9968 GCA_041579395.1 Sulfitobacter sp. | reverse complement strand
TTAGAGTACCGGCCTGTCACGCCGGGGGTCGCGGGTTCGAGCCCCGTCAACCGCGCCACCGCTGCATTCCAATTCCGACAGTCGCAGGCAAATGGCACCCCACCGGGGTCCGTTTCCTTGCGCTGTTTTTGGGCTTGGGGTGTCTTGATCACGGCGGCGCGACCGGATTTTCACATTCATGCCGTTTGAGGTCGCTATGCGCTTGACGCATCCCGCGCCTTGGCCTATCCCGCCCTCATTGCGCGGTTGTAGCTCAGTTGGTTAGAGTACCGGCCTGTCACGCCGGGGGTCGCGGGTTCGAGCCCCGTCAACCGCGCCACTTTTCCCCCAGACACCCATGACAGACCAGTGTGTTGACGGGCAGGGAAGGCCCGCAGGCCCGCCCCGATTGCTTCAGGTCAATGCGTCCAGAATACGCGCCCAGCTACGGATGCCTTTATGGAAACTTTCCATATCGTATTTTTCGTTCGGGGAATGGATCGCGTCGTCGTCTTTGCCAAAGCCGATCAGGACTGGGGTCGTGTCCAAGATTTGCTGAAAATGTCCCGCGATGGGAATCGACCCGCCGCACCCGACATAGGCCGCCGGCACCTGCCATTCGTCGCTCAGCGCCTTGCGCGCCTTTTCGAACGCGGGCATGACCGTTTCAAACACCGATCCCTGACTGGCCCCATGTGGCTGAAAGCTGACCTTGCAGTCCGCAGGCACCATATCCGTGACCATCTTGCGAAAGCTGTCGCGGATCGCCAGCGGATCCTGGGTGCCGACCAGCCGGAAGCTGATCTTGGCATGGGCCGCGGACGGCAGGACCGTCTTGAAACCGGCACCGGTGTAGCCGCTCCACATGCCGTTGACCTCGCAGGTGGGGCGCGACCAGATCATTTCGATCGGCATGCGGTCCTGTTCGCCAGCGGGGATCGACAGGCCCACGTCGCCCAGAAACGTCGCGTGGTCAAAGGCCAGCCCCTGCCACTGCGCCTGCAGGGTATCTGACAGTTCTGGCACGCCGTCATAAAAGCCGGGCACGGTGATTGCGCCGGTGTCGTCATGCAGCGATGCGATGACCTTGGCCAGCACCCGCGCGGGGTTGATCGCCACGCCGCCGTACATGCCTGAATGCAGGTCCAGATCGGGGCCGGTGATGGTGATTTCCTCGCCCAGCAGTCCGCGCAGCATGGTGACGATCGCGGGCACCTTGCTTTGAAACATGCCGGTGTCGCAGATCATCGCGTAATCGGCCCGCAACTCGTCGGCGTTTTCGTGCATGAACGGCACCAGCGACGGCGAGCCGGATTCCTCCTCGCCCTCGAAAAAGAACGTCATGCGGCAGGGGAAGCTGCCGTTCACGGCCTTCCACGCGCGCAGCGCTTCGACAAAGGTCATCAGCTGGCCCTTGTCATCGGCGGCCCCGCGCCCCCGGATCACCCGCCCCTTGGCAGTGTCTTCGACGGCAGGATCAAAAGGGTCGCGCTGCCACAGGTTCAGCGGATCCACCGGCTGCACATCGTAATGCCCGTAAAACAGGATGTGCGGCGCGTCTGCTGGCCCGTCCACATGCCCCACCACCATTGGATGACCAGGCGTGGGGCGCTTGGAGGTCGTGATGCCGATGCTGTTCAGATCGTCGACCAGCCAATCCGCCGCCCGGTCGCACTCGGCCTTGAAGGCGGGGTCGGTCGAAATGGACGGGATACGCAGCAGGTCCAGCAGGCGGCCTGTGGCGGCGTCCAAATCGCTGTCGATCTGGTTCAGAACGTCGGGTAGGGACATGGGGGAAAACCTTCCTAAGATACACAATTGCCGCGACCGTATCAGCGCGGCGGGTCGTGTCTAGGGGGAGTGATCTGGCGGGCATCATACCACCCCCGACGCTTTGCAACGCGGTCTGATTGTTGACGGAAATGAAATGGTCCAGTAGCTTCAGGCAGGTTATGTTAAGTCAGATGTAATTTTTTCCCGTGGGCTTAAACAGCATTGTGGTGATTCACCCCTTGATTTCAGGGTGATCTGTCAGCGGACTTCAAAAGCCCCTGTTTCCGGCGCGGACCTGCGACAATGGGTTCCGATTAAGGCATTGAAACAAGGCCCCCCAAACGATATGCATTCTAAAACACGAATATGGCAAGAGACCCGGTTGCCTTTGCTGGTCTTGTCAGTACCTGAGGGGAGAGGCGCGATGGACTATACCAAACAGCTTGATCAGGCGATCAACCGTTTGCACGAAGAAGGGCGCTATCGCACCTTTATCGACATCGAACGCCGCAAGGGCCAATTCCCCCACGCCGTCTGGACCGACCCCGCTGGCGAAGAAAGGAATATCACTGTCTGGTGTGGCAACGACTATCTGGGGATGGGCCAGAACCCTGTTGTCTTGAAGGCCATGCACGAGGCGCTTGACGCCACCGGTGCCGGGTCGGGCGGCACGCGCAACATCTCGGGTACCACGGTCTATCACAAGCGTCTTGAGGCTGAGCTGGCGGATCTGCACGGCAAGGAAGCCGCGTTGCTGTTCACCAGCGCCTATATCGCCAATGACGCCACGCTCAGCACGTTGCCCAAGCTATTCCCCGGCCTGATCATCTATTCGGATGCATTGAACCATGCGTCGATGATCGAAGGGGTGCGCCGCAATGGTGGGGCCAAGCGGATTTTCCGCCACAATGACGTCGAACATCTGCGCGAGTTGATGGCCGCAGACGATCCCGACGCGCCCAAGCTGGTGGCATTTGAATCAATCTATTCCATGGACGGCGATTTTGGCCCGATCGAGGCGATCTGCGACGCAGCAGATGAATTTGGCGCGCTGACCTATATCGACGAAGTGCATGCCGTGGGGATGTACGGCCCGCGCGGCGGAGGCGTGGCCGAGCGTGACCGGCTGATGCACCGGCTGGACATCATCAACGGCACGTTGGCAAAGGCATATGGCGTGATGGGCGGCTATATCGCGGCATCGGCAAAAATGTGCGACGCGATCCGGTCTTATGCACCGGGTTTCATCTTTACCACGTCTCTGCCACCCGCAGTGGCCGCTGGTGCGGCGGCATCTGTCGCCTTTCTGAAAACAGCGCCCGAGCTGCGTGAAAAGCATCAGCAACAGGCCAAAATCCTGAAGTTGCGCCTGAAAGGGTTGGGCTTGCCGATCATCGACCACGGCAGTCACATCGTGCCGGTGATTGTCGGAAACCCCGTCCACACCAAGATGTTGTCGGATATGCTTTTGGAAGAACACGGCATTTACGTCCAGCCGATCAACTTCCCGACCGTGCCCCGCGGTACCGAAAGACTACGCTTCACTCCTTCACCGGTCCACGGACCGCTGGAAATGGACGGTTTGGTCAAGGCGATGGACGGGCTTTGGTCGCATTGTGCGCTGAATCGTGCCGAAATGGCCGGGTAGAAACAAAATTAGCCGCTATGCCGTTGATTTATGCTATCGATAGCTAAAGAAAAGACCCAGCTCGAATCAACATCGTGTATCGAGTAAGGGTAACAGGCATAGCTACGGGACATTTTTATGATTGGGCGTTGGGCTTCCAAGTCGGCAGGTAACGAGCATGTGGAAGCTAAAGGCTTTGACGCGTTTGAACTTCGTCTTGGAGATCTGATGCGCGGTGAACGCGCCACGTTGGGCAAGTCCTTGCTTGATGTGCAGCGCGAACTTCGGATCAAAGCGTCCTACATTGCAGCCATCGAAAATGCCGACCCGGATGCGTTTGACACGCCCGGATTCATCGCGGGCTACGTGCGGTCCTATGCGCGCTATCTGAACATGGATCCGGACAAGGCGTTCACCGCCTTTTGCCAGGAATCGGGGTTTTCCGTGGCTCACGGCATGTCGGCCGAAGCGTCGGTCATCAAGAAACCGACTCGCGAAGAGCGGATGAACCGCGCACCCGAAAGCGACATTTTCAAGCGCCCCGCAACGCCTTTTACCCCCGTTGGCGATTCCTTTATCAGCCGGATCGAACCCGGCGCGCTTGGGTCCGTTTTCGTGCTGGTTGCGTTGATCGGTGCCATCGGATTCGGCGGGTGGAGCGTGCTGAAGGAAGTGCAACGCGTGCAGGTCACACCGGTTGACGAAACGCCTGTCGTGCTGTCCGATCTGGACCCGTTGCAGGGCGCATTGGCATCCGGACCGGAAGCGACCGATGATGACGTGGAAAGCATCAAGATGTCTGCCCCACGGGCCGATGCGCTGGACCGGCTGTACCGTCCGGCAGCACTGGACGTGCCGGTGTTGGTCGCACGCGATGCGCCGATTGCGTCGATCGATCCGCGCAGCGTCGGCAGCTTTACCTCGTCTATGGCCGGTCTGCAGGTTGCCGAAGGACCATCCCCGGCGCATCCCGACGCCCAGATCATGGCAGCGCCGGTACCGTCGGGCACCGCTGCCGTACCGCAAGTTGTCGAAGGGCCAGCGCCTGCATTGCGCATGGTCGCTGCATATCCGTCCTGGGTGCGCGTGCGCGCCGCAGACGGAAAGGTCATCTTCGAAGGGATCATGAACAAGGGCGACAGCTGGGAAATTCCTGCTACCGAAGAGCCACCAACGCTACGAACCGGCGAATCCGGGGCGCTTTATTTCGCGATGGACGGTCAGTACTACGGCCCCGTCGGCAGCCGAGGGTCTGTCACATCAAACCTGCCGCTGCAGCGCCAGACCTTGGCCGAGCTCTATCAACCGGCGCTTCTGGAAGAGAACTCTGCCTTGGCAACCATGGTCGCCGAATTGCAGGACGCGGCGGTAACTCCGACAGAATAGGCCGCCTGCCATTGCAAGCGCCCCTTGGGCTGAATAGATTACAGGTCACGCTGATCTCTTGCCAAAGGGCCCCTGAATGTCGCTGAATCACATCCGCCCCTGGCGCAATATCTACCGTCGCAAGTCACGCCAGATCATGGTCGGGAACGTGCCCGTTGGCGGCGATGCGCCGATTACGGTGCAGACGATGACCAACACCCTGACCACGGATATCAAGGGCACAATCGCCCAGGTGCAGGCTGCCGCCGACGCCGGTGCCGATATCGTGCGCGTCTCTGTCCCGGACGAGGCGTCGTCCAAGGCACTGAAGGAAATCGTGCGCGAGGTGTCTGTGCCCATCGTTGCCGACATCCACTTTCATTATAAGCGCGGCATCGAAGCCGCCGAAGCCGGGGCGGCCTGCCTGCGGATCAATCCCGGCAACATCGGCGACGAAAAGCGCGTCAAAGAGGTGATCAAGGCGGCGCGCGATCACAACTGTTCGATTCGCATCGGGGTGAATGCCGGGTCACTGGAAAAGCATCTGCTTGAGAAATACGGCGAACCCTGTCCCGACGCGATGGTCGAAAGCGGGCTGGATCACATCAAGCTTTTGCAGGACAACGATTTTCACGAATTCAAGATCAGCTGCAAGGCATCCGACGTGTTCATGGCTGCGGCCGCCTATCAGCAACTGGCCGACGCCACCGATGCGCCGATCCACCTTGTCATCACCGAAGCGGGCGGTTTGATCAGCGGGACGGTGAAATCCGCCATCGGTATGGGCAACCTGCTGTGGATGGGCATCGGTGACACGATCCGGGTGTCACTTTCCGCCGATCCGGTGGAAGAAGTCAAAATGGGCTTCGAGATCCTGAAATCTCTTGGCCTGCGGCATCGTGGCGTCAACATCATCAGTTGCCCGTCCTGCGCACGTCAGGGGTTTGACGTGATCAAAACCGTCGAGGCTCTGGAAAAACGCCTTGAACATATCAAGACCCCGATGAGCCTGAGCATCATCGGTTGCGTCGTCAACGGCCCCGGCGAGGCGCTGATGACCGATGTCGGCTTTACCGGCGGCGGCAACGGGGCGGGCATGGTCTATCTGGCAGGCAAACAAAGCCACAAACTGGGCAACGACGCGATGATCGAACATATCGTCGAACAGGTCGAAGCCCGCGCCGCGCGCATCCGGGCAGAAGAGCAGGCGGCCGAGTGATTTGCGCCCGCATTGCCGATTAGCCATCGACAGGCAAAACCGCATTTCATATCAATAGATATGGTCGAAACCCCCGCTCATACCCCTAGATATGCCGAATTCTTTTGCGGGGGCGGCATGGTGCGCGCCGCTTTGCAGGATCGGTGGGACTGTGTGCTGGCCAATGACATCGACGCGAAGAAATGCGCCGTCTACACGCAGAACTGGGGCAACGACGCGCTGCATCACGGCGATATTGCGGCGTTGCCCGATGATCTGCTGCGCCAACCCGTCGATCTTTACTGGGCGTCCAGCCCCTGTCAGGATTTCAGTCTGGCGGGCAAGGGGCGCGGTCTGTCCGGCGCGCGTAGCGGTGTCTTTGCCCAGTGGGCTGAAAAAATCGCAGTCGCGATCGAGGCGGGGTTTGCGCCGCGCATCATCGCATTTGAAAACGTGGTGGGGCTGGTGTCGCGCAATGCCGGGGCCGATTTGACCACCGTTTTGGGAACATTCATCCGTTTGGGCTATAAGGTGGGCGCGCTTGAAATTGATGCGCGCCGCTTTGTCCCGCAAAGCCGGCCGCGGCTGTTTGTGGTCTGCGTGCGCAACGATGTGGACATCACCGGACTGACAATGCCGAAGCCCAGTCATGTGTTTCACGGCAAGAAGCTGCAGAAATATCTGGGTACGGCACCGCGTCAGGTGCGCAGCAATTGGATCTGGTGGAAGTTGGACGAACCGCCGGGGGCAGATCATGCGTTGGATGCCGTGCTGGAAAAACGGCCCACCATGCCGTGGTTCAGCACCGCTGATACTGACCGTCTTCTGACCTTGATGTCGCCCCCCAGCCTGGAGCGATTGCGGATGGCGCGCAAAGCCGGACAAATGGTGGTCGGCACGATCTATAAACGCGGGCGCCCTGACGCGAACGGCAACGTTCGTCAACGCGCAGAGCTGCGCACCGACGGTTTGGCCGGATGTCTGCGCACGCCCGCAGGCGGTTCCTCGCGGCAAATACTGATGTTTATCAAGGGCAACCAGACCAAAGCGCGTCTTGTATCCTCGCGCGAGGTGGCGCGGCTGATGGGGTTGGCAGACAGCTTTCGCATGCCCGAGACGTACAACAACGCCTACCGCGTGGCGGGGGACGGCGTGGCGGTGCCGGTGGTGCGCTATCTGGACCGGGCGCTGTTTGCCCCGATCTTGCAGCGGCGCATCCTTGAGGCCGTGGCATGACCATGGCGCAGAATTTCCGCGGCCGCGCGCTGAGTGATCTGACCAATCAGATCGGCGTCTATGCGTTGTGCGATCTGGACCAGCAGCCGATTTACGTGGGCCAATCGGTCGACGGCATCCGAACGCGGGTGCGCAGGCATTTGACCTCGGCGCGGTCGGATGTGATTGCCAACCGGCAGATTGATGTGTGGGAAATCGCCTTTGTCTGGGCCTGGCCGGTGCATTCCAAGGCCGAGGTCGAGCTTTTGGAGCGGTCGATCTTTGCCCATTATGACGCTGAATTGCCTCTGATGAACGGCAAGGCGATGGTCTTTGGCGAAACCGCGATGGCCTGGCCGGACAAGCAGGTCGTGCAGGTGATCGAGGAAGAAGAACGCCAGTCGCGCCTGTCGCCGTCCAACCGACTGCCGCGCCAGATCAAACAATATGATCTGCTGGTCGACTATATTTTGACGGTGAAAGAGGCGTCGCATCTGAAACGGTCATTGGATGCACATTTTGAGCGGATGATCCGCTATCACCGGCGGTTCCTGTGACCGCTAGCGCGCCAGGTAGCGGGTCAATACGACGGCAGGCATATGGCCGCGCAGGATCATCGTGGGCATGACGTAAAACGGTGCCGCCTCCATGCCAAGCTGATCGGCAAGGGCGGCAGCGGCGGGATTGGACATATCATGCAGGATAAAGTTCACCTCGTAATCCTTTGATATGTTTAATAATTCTGTGATCGCCGCCCCGCAGTCAACGCAATTTGGCGCGGTGAAAAGCGCGATGTCGGCACCTGCAAGAACCTGCGGCGATAGCGCCTTGATCAGGGTCAGATCAGCATCCGCCGCATCCTGATAGGCTTGTGCCGCGTAATTCGGGCCGGTCATCGCAGTCTCGATAACCTCGGGTTCATCAAACAGAAACTGACGCATCTCCACCCGGAACGCAGCCTTTTCGTCAGGCGTTATGGCTCCCAAATCAGTTTGCGCGCCAACCGAACCGGCCAGCGCGCACAGGACAACCGCCAGCCGCATCCTAGCCGCGCTTTTCGTCAACGATCGCCTTCATCTGGTCATAGGGCAGATAGCCGCGCAGCAGTTCATCCTCCATCACGAACGTCGGCGTCCCTGATATTGACAACACCTGTGCCAACGCGCGGGTCCGGGCAATTTCTTCGGTGACTTCGGCGCTGTCCATCTTTTCGGTGATGGCGTCTACATCAAGGTTAAAGCTTTTGGCCAAGCGCGCCAAAGATGTCGGCGTGATGTCACCGTTAAAGCTCATCAAGGCGTCATGGATGGATTTATAGCCCGCATCGCCCGCCACGATCTTGGTCGCGATCGCAAAGCGCGAGGCGACGTTGGATTGCTCACCCAAGATCGGCAACTCCTTGACGATAAAGCGGATATTGCCGTCGCCGGTGATCAGCTTTTCGACTTCTGTAAAGGCTTTCTTGCAGTAGCCACAGCGGTAATCCATGAATTCGACGATCGTGATGTCGCCCTCGGGGTTGCCGCCGACATAGGAAAATCCGTCGTTGAAAATCGCGTCCGCATTGTTGCTGACCAGCGTGAAATCGGCCTTGGCCTGCGCTTCGGCGTCACGCTGTTGCAGTTGGTTGACCGCTTCCACGATCACTTCGGGATTTTCCATCAGATAGGCACGAACCTCGGCGCGAAACTGGGCACGCTCGGCATCGGTCAGTGCCGTCAGGTCCATCGACTGGGCCGGGCCGGACAGGGACAGTGCCAGCAAGGCAGGGGCGATCAGGTTTTTCATTCGTGTCACTCACTTTTGTTGCGTGGGGTGCGGGGCACCGTTGGCAAAGGTGGTGCGCGATTTTAGGTCAGCGCGCAAGGGTTGACGGCACCGCTTGGGTGCGGTGAAAGGTCTTGCCCAACAGTAGGATCAAGCAGATGCGCATTTCAACCCGATCCCAGGTCGATCCCTTTATCGTGATGGACGTGATGCAGGCCGCTGCCGCCGCCGAAGCTGCGGGCCGCCATATCATCCACATGGAAGTGGGCCAACCCGGCACCGGGGCACCAAAGGGGGCGACCGACGCCTTGGCCAGCGCGATGGCGCGCGAACCCCTTGGCTATACGGTTGCGCTGGGGCTGCCCGCGCTGCGCGCCCGCATCGCGCAGATGTATGGCAATTGGTACGATGTCGATCTCGATCCGGACCGGGTGGTTATCACCTCAGGGTCGTCTGCGGGGTTTCTGCTGACGTTCACGGCGCTGTTTGACACCGGTGACCGGGTTGGGATCGGCGCGCCGGGTTATCCCAGCTACCGCCAGATCTTGCGCGCACTGGCCCTGACCCCCGTTGATCTGCCCGCGTCGCCCGACAATCGCTATCAGCCGGTCGCGGCTGATTTCGCAGGCATGGATCTGAAGGGGTTGCTGGTGGCATCGCCCGCAAATCCCACCGGCACCATGCTGGATCGCCCGGCGATGTCGGCGCTGATCGACGCGTGTCACGGGCAGGGCGCGTCGTTTATCTCGGACGAAATCTACCACGGGATCGAATACGATAAAAAAGCCGTGACCGCGCTTGAGATCACCGATGATTGCTATGTGATCAACTCGTTCTCAAAGTATTTCTCGATGACGGGATGGCGTATCGGCTGGATGGTCGTGCCGCAGGATCATGTGCGCGTCGTCGAGCGGATTGCGCAGAACATGTTTATCTGCGCGCCCCATGCCAGTCAGGTGGCAGCCTTGGCGGCGATGGAGTGCGACGATGACCTGCAGGCAAACATGGACGTCTACCGTGCAAACCGCGCGCTGATGCTGGACG
>JBFGFW010000039.1:0-10127 GCA_041579395.1 Sulfitobacter sp. | reverse complement strand
CCGGCAAGGGGCCGCTGTCTGATTTCAACACCGACATCACCTTGGCCACTGACGGCACGGAACGGCTGTCCGGCAATGTCATCGTGGCAGAGCAGGGCGATACCAACGCCCCCGACCGCCGCATTCAGGCCGATCTAAGCGGTGACATCACCGCCCTGATCCTGTCGAAATACCGCGATTTCTTTGGTGACGATGTGGCGCTGAAGGTGGATGCGCTGGTGCAGGCGGACGGTGGCGTCGACGTGAGCGATTTCGCCCTGACCGCGCAATCCGCGCAACTGCAAGGCAAGGTAGTCCTGAACCGCGAAAAGTGGCCCAGCCTGATCGACATCACCGGCACGGTAGCCGCCGCAAGTGGCGACCGCGTGTTGCTGCCCGTTGCCGGGGCCAACACCTATGTGCGGCGCGTGGCGCTGGACGTCAAATATGACGTCAACGATGGCGACGCTGTGGACGCGACATTTGACATCACTGAACTGGCCACCGAAACACTGGCGATCAATGCGACGCGACTGGCCTTAACCGGCAGCCTGCAGGGCCGCGAAGGCTCGGTGGGCGAATTCAACGGTGATCTGACCTTTGACGCCGACGGCGTGACGCTGACCAACAAGGCGGTATCCGAGGCGTTGGGCCAAAAGCTCAACGGGCGCGCCACCATTGCCTATGTCGAAGGCACACCGGTGCAGATCACCGGGCTTGATCTGGCGGGTGAGGATTACGGGCTGACAGGCAATGTAACTTTGAACGGCGCGGCGGAAAACTTCCTGACGCAGCTAAGCGCGCGGCTGGAAGCGCAGAATATCAGCCGGTTCTCGGCCCTTGCCGGGCGCGAACTGGACGGGGCGGCGAATGTCGATGTCACCGGTCAGGTCAAACCGCTGGACGGCATGTTCGATCTGAACATCGCCGGGATGACGCGTGATCTGAAGGTTGGCATCGAACAGGCAGATGCGGTGCTTGCAGGCGAAACCAAGGTCAACGTGGCAGCCTTGCGCGATGAAACAGGCACGTTCCTGCGTGATCTGATGCTTGAGAACGCGGCCCTGACGGCGACAGGCGGCGTTGAACTGCGCAGTGATAATTCGCAGGCGCGGATCGAGGCGCGGCTTGTCGACATCGCCCTTGTGCTGCCGCAGTATGCCGGACCCGTGACCATCACCGCAAGCGCCGATCAGGACACGCGCGGCTGGACGGTCGATGCGGTCACCGACGGCCCTTATGGTGCGGCAATCACGGCCAAGGGGTTGGCGACGGGCCCCAATGCGGCGCTGAACTTTACTGCCTCGGTCCCCGAGATCAAGGATTTCGTACCAGAAGCCCCGGTCAGCGGTGCTGTCGCCTTGGATGGCATGTTGCGTCAGACACCTGACGGTTGGCACATCGACACCAAAGCCGCCGCGCCGCAGGATGTCACCGCTGCGGTGCAGGGCTTGCTGACGCCAATCGACATCACATTTCAAGCGTCCATTCCGCGGGTGCAGGCGTTCGTCCCGCAGGTGACCGGCCCGCTGGTCACGTCGGGCAGTTTGAAACAGACCGACGACGGGTTCCAGATCGACGCCACAGCCTCGGGTCCCTATGAGGCGCAGGTTGCTGTGCAGGGCATGCTGACCCCGATGATCAACATCACCTTCGATGCGGCTGTTCCGAATGTGAACAGTGTGGTGCCAACTGTGGACGGGCCGCTGAACGCCAAGGGTACACTACGCCAGACCGAAAAGGGCTTTTTCATCGACACCTCGGCGACCGGCCCTTACGGCGCGCGCGCCATGGTCGAAGGGTTGGCGACCGGGCCGGATATGTCGCTGACCTTCGATGTAGCAGTGCCCAATGTGCAGCCGCTGGTGCCGGGTGTGTCCGGGCCGTTGGCCGCCAAGGGAACGGTGCGCCAGACCCCGACGGGGATTGCCATCGACACAAATGCCACCGGACCTTACGCATCGCGCGCATCGATCCAAGGGGTGGTGACGGGCGACGCGCCGGCGCTCACCTATGATGTCACGATTCCGAACATCGGTGTGCTGGTGCCCAAGCTGGCGGGACCGCTGAACGTCACGGGCACCGCACGGCAGGAAGCTGCCGGCTGGCGGATTGACACCAACGCCGCCGGGCCGTCGGGGACACGTGCGACCATCGCGGGGCTTGTGGGAACCGACGGCAACCTGAACCTTGATGTCAACGGCAACGCGCCGCTGGGGCTGAGCGCGCCGTTCATCGCGCCCCGCATCCTGCAAGGACAGGCGGCGTTCGACCTCAGCGTGAACGGGCCGCCGCAACTGGGGTCGGTAACCGGATCAATCCGCACTTCGGACGCGTCATTGACCGCCCCAAATCTGCGCATTGCCTTGCAGAATATCGCGGCTGACATTCAGTTGGCGAACAATCGTGCGCAGATCGATCTGTCAGCGGCCAGTTCGGACGGCGGCCAGATCCGCGCAGGCGGATCCGTGACCCTGACCGGTTCACTGCCCGCAGACATACAGATCGGGCTAAGCAATCTGGTGTTGATCGATCCATCGCTGTACCGCACATCGTTGAATGGCAACTTGCGTTTGGCCGGTCCGTTGACAGGCGGCGCGCTGATCTCAGGCCAGATCGATGTCGGTGAAACCAGTGTCACGGTGCCGTCGACCGGCCTGACCGGGATCGGGGACATCCCGCCGATTGACTTCGTTGGCGCACCCGCTGATGTGACTGCAACCCGCCGCAAGGCGGGGTTGAACGGCAAGGACGCCGACGCGGCTGCAGGTCAGAATGCGCAGGGACCGGGGTTTGGCCTGAACATCCGGATCAATGCACCCAACCGGATCTTTGTACGCGGTCGCGGTTTGGACGCTGAACTGGGTGGCAGTCTGCTGCTGACCGGATCAACCAATCGCATCATTTCCGCCGGGCGCTTCGATCTGATCCGCGGCCGTCTGGATATCCTGGGCAAGCGGTTTGATCTGACCGAAGGGTCAGTCCAGTTCCAAGGCGATCTGGTGCCCTATCTGCGCTTTGTCACTGCGACCAGCACCTCGACGGGCGAGGTGCGCGTGGTTCTGGAAGGCAAGGCGACCGAGCCGAAAGTGACCTTTGAAGCCACCCCCGACGCGCCTCAGGACGAAGTGTTGGCCCAGCTACTGTTCGGGCGCAACATCAGTGAAATCTCGGCGTTTCAGGCGCTGCAACTGGCCAGCGCCGTGGCAACTCTGGCGGGCCGGGGCGGGGTTGGCGTTATCTCGAACCTGCGGGCCGGATTTGGGTTGGATGATCTGGATATTACCACGACCGACAGCGGGGCGACCGCCGTGCGCGCGGGCAAGTATATCTCGGACAATATCTATACCGATGTCACGGCTGCGTCGGACGGCACGGCGGACATCTCGCTGAACCTCGACATCACGGACAACCTCAAGGCTAAAGGGACCGTTACGTCTGATGGCAATACCGGGATCGGGATCTTCTTCGAAAGAGACTATTAACTCTGCGGTGTTTATCCCCGACCGGGGGTAAACGCGCCATATCGGCTTTGCTCGAACATCAGCGCCGGTGCCGCTTCATCGCGGCGAAACGCGGCATGCTGCACGAGGCCCAGAATGATTGAATGGTCCCCGGCCGGGTGCACGGCAAATGTATCGCAATGGAACGTCGCAAGACATCCCGGAAGGGTCGGCGCGCCGTTCGGCCCGGCGGCCCATTCAAAGCAATCAAACCCGTCGCCGCGCGCCGCAAAGGTATCAGCCACGGTCTGCTGATCGGCCCCCAGAACGTGAACGGCGAACCGGTCGGCGGTGGCAAAGGCATCGTGACGCTTGGAATTGCAGGCCGGCGACCAAAGCACCAGTGCGGGGTCAAGCGAGACGGATGAGAACGAATTCGCCGTCATTCCCAACGGCCCCCTTGCCGTCTGCACGGTAATCAAGGTGACACCCGTGCCAAAGCGGCCAAACGCGCGGCGCAGATCATCTGTATTGGCGGCGGCGGGGACAAAATGGTGCAGGTCATCGTTCATGGCGCAGCGGTGCCATGGGGGGCGCAAATTGTCCAGACGGCAAAACACCGCTCTTTTCAATGAAACGTCCGGCGTGGCGGAACCACATGACCCCCAAGCGGGTTCTTCCTTCACTGAGAGGCACGATAGTCGCGTGGACGCGCGCCTGTCGGTCGGGGCTGCTGAGACATGTCGTTTCAGCGACCGCCATACGGCACCCGAATGCCGACATTACGATTACTGACGGAATTTTCCGTCGAAAGGATAGCAGTATGACACTTTCGTTTTTGAACCCCGTAAATCTTGCCGTCGCCGCCTTTGCGACAAGCGCCGCGTTGAGCGCACCAGCGTATGCCCAAGATAAAGAAACCGTCGATCACTTCGAAGTCGGCTCGCTGAGCTGCGACGTGGGTGATGGGACAGGCTATGTCTTCGGGTCGACCCGCACGCTGAATTGCGTCTTCAATCCCGTCGAAGAAGGCCTTGCCGATGAAACCTATGTCGGTGAAATCCAGCGGTACGGCATCGACATCGGCAAGACCCAGAACGGGCAGATGTCATGGCTTGTGCTTGCGCCGACTGAATCGGAATACTCCGAAGGCGGTCTGAACGGCTCCTATGAGGGTGTCTCTGCAGAGGCTACCGTGGGTGTTGGCGTCGGTGCCAATGCAATGGTCGGCGGTTCCGAGAACACGCTGTCGCTCCAGCCGATCAGCCTGAACACGCAAACCGGTGTGAACTTTGCCATCGGCGTTGGCCAGATCACGCTGCAGCGCGTCGACAGCTAAACGTCGGTTCGATCGAACAACAAAGGGGCACCCAGACAGGTGCCCCTTTTTTTTGTCGGCAAAAGCCTGCGCCGGACTAGCGGTTCATCCGGTTCGCAATCAGCTCCTCGACCACCTCGGGTTCCGCCAGCGTAGATGTGTCACCAAGCGAGCCATAGTCATTTTCAGCGATCTTGCGCAGGATCCGGCGCATGATCTTGCCGGACCGCGTCTTCGGCAGACCCGGTGCCCATTGGATCAGGTCGGGCGATGCAATCGGCCCGATCTCGGAGCGAACCCAATTGCGCAGTTCAGTCCGCAATTCCTCGCTGGGCTCTACGCCGTTCATCAGGGACACATAGCAATAAATGCCCTGACCCTTGATTTCATGCGGATAACCAACGACGGCAGCTTCGGCGACTTTGGGGTGGGCAACCAAAGCGCTTTCGACTTCGGCAGTGCCCATGCGGTGGCCCGACACGTTGATCACGTCATCGACGCGGCCGGTGATCCAGTAATCGCCATCCGCATCGCGGCGGCATCCATCGCCCGTGAAGTAATAGCCTTTGTAATCGCTGAAATAGGTCTGCTCGAACCGATCATGATCGCCCCACACAGTGCGCATCTGCCCGGGCCAGCTGTCGGCGATGCACAGCACGCCTTCGACGTCGTTGCCCTCGATCACGGCACCAGTGGTGGGTTCAAGTATCACAGGCTTGATGCCAAAGAACGGCTTCATCGCGGCACCGGGCTTGGTGGCGTGGGCACCGGGCAGGGGGGTCAACAGATGGCCTCCGGTTTCGGTCTGCCACCAGGTATCGACGATAGGGCATTTTCCCTTGCCGACCACTTCGTTGTACCAATTCCATGCTTCTGGGTTGATCGGCTCGC
This sequence comes from Sulfitobacter sp., assembly GCA_041579395.1. Taxonomy (GTDB): domain Bacteria; phylum Pseudomonadota; class Alphaproteobacteria; order Rhodobacterales; family Rhodobacteraceae; genus Sulfitobacter. Next base: position 4,496 of record JBFGFW010000039.1, on the reverse strand, counting down.
CCACGGTGCCAAGCACCCTGAGACTGCTCAGATCGCAACCATCGACAAGTTCGCGCCCCTTTCCCATCAGCGCGCGGATGGCGGTGGGGGCGGTGTAGAACTGGTTCACCTTGTGCTTTTCGCAGACCTGCCAAAATCGGCTGGCATCGGGATAGGTCGGCACCCCTTCGAACATCAGCGTCGTGGCACCGTTGGCCAGCGGACCGTAGACGATATAGCTGTGGCCGGTGACCCACCCGACATCCGCCGTGCACCAATAGACATCGCCGTCATGGTAATCGAACGTGATCTCGTGGGTCATCGCGGCAAAGACCAGATAGCCGCCGGTGGTATGCACCACTCCTTTGGGCTGCCCGGTAGATCCAGAGGTATAAAGGATAAACAACGTATCTTCGGCATTCATCGCTTCCGGGTCGCAGGTGTCGGCGGCTGTTTTCGACAGCGCGGTGTAATCGACATCGCGGGCGTCATTCCACGCGACTTCGCCCCCGGTGCGGCGCACGACCAGGCACTTGACCGCCGCGTCGCAGCCAGCCAGCGCCTTGTCGGCATTGGCCTTCAGCGGTGTGGCCTTGCCGCCGCGCGGCGCGAAATCGGCGGTGATCACCACCTTGGCGTCAGATCCCTTGACCCTTGCCGCCAATGCGTCAGGGGAAAATCCGGCGAAGACGATGGAGTGGATCGCACCAATCCGCGCACAGGCCAGCATGGCATAGGCGGCTTCGGGGATCATCGGCAGATAGATGATGACGCGGTCGCCTTTGCCTACGCCCATGTCCTTGAGGATATTGGCCATCTTGCAGGTCTGCGCGTGCAGTTGCCGATAGGTGATGTGTTGTGCGGCTTCGTCGGGGTTGTCGGGTTCCCAGATGATCGCGGTCTGGTCCCCACGGGTCGCAAGATGGCGGTCGATGCAGTTGGCGCTGACGTTCAGCGCGCCATCGGCGTACCAGTCGATCTTGACCTGACCAAAGGTAAAATCGGTGTCCTTGACGGTGGTGAACGGGGTCATCCAGTCGATCCGCTCGGCCTGCTTGCGCCAAAACCCTTCGGGATCGTCCATCGACTCCTTATACATCGCCTCGTACTTGGCCGCATCGACATGCGCGTGCGCGGCCATTTCGGGCGACGGCGGATAGGTGGTGCTGGTTGCGTCGGACATGGTCGCTCCCTCAAAGATATGGTTGACTTTTTGGCCGGCGACCCTGACGGGCAAACCGGTCGTCTTCAGCCCGGATCATAACGTCAACTGAAAAGAAAGGAATAACCATATGGTATTATGGCGTTTGCCTGTAAATTTTTTTCCGGTTGCAGGACGGTTTTGTAAATTTTTTACCCGCGTCGGTGATTTTCCGACGCTTTGCCGTCGATTGCATGTTAATCGTCTGACGGGCATTCCGCCCCTGGCTTCCAAATGGTTTAAAATCCTCGCCGAAGGCTTCGACGGCGAAGGCAAGGATATGTCGGTAGGGGTTGGCAGTGCGACAGACCCGCGTTAGTCTTTGCCCCAAGCGGATACAATAGGTCCGCATTCAGGGAGATATCTATGAAAAATCTGATGAACGGCGCAGCTGTCTGCGCTTTGTCCTTCGCGTTTGTGTCGCAAGCAGCCGCAACGGAATGGAACGCCTCGGTCTGGGGCAAGCGCCGCGCTTTCACCGAACATGTCGAAAAGATTGCAGAACTGGTCAGCGCCAAGACCAACGGCGAATTCACCATCAACGTCAACTATGGCGGCCTGTCCAAAAACACCGACAACCTTGACGGCATTGCCATCGGTGCCTTCGAGATGGCGCAGTTCTGCGCAGGCTACCACCCTGACAAGAACCGCGCGATCACCGTGCTTGAACTGCCGTTCTTGGGCGTCGACACCCTGAAAGAGGAAGTCGCAGTGTCGCGCGCCGTTTATGCACACCCCGCCGTTGCCAAAGAAATGGCGCAGTGGAACGCACGCATGCTGATGACGTCGCCCATGCCGCAGTACAACCTTGTCGGCACCGGCGAGCCACGCGATACGCTGGCGAAATTCGAAGGCATGCGCGTTCGCGCGACCGGTGGTCTGGGCGAAGCCTTTGCCGCAGTCGGTGGCGTGCCCACGTCTGTGACGGCGACCGAAGCCTATAACGCGATGGAATCCGGTGTCGTTGACACGGTGGCCTTTGCGCAGCATGCCCACCTGAGCTATGGCACGATCAACACCGCGGATTGGTGGACGGCGAACCTGAACCCCGGCACCGTAAACTGCCCCGTGGTCGTGAACATCGACGCCTATGATGCCTTGTCGGACGCCGAAAAACAGGCACTGGACGGCTCCATCGACGAGGCGCTGGATTTCTATCTTCAGAACTACGGCGAATTGCTGGCCCGTTGGGATACGGTTTTGGCCGAAAAGAACGTCGAAAAGGTGATGTTCACGCCCGAAGCCATTGCCGAGTTCAAGGCCAAGGCCGCAGACCCTGCGCGCGAGGCCTGGATCAAGGACATGGAAGCTCAGGGCATTCCCGGTCAGGAGCTTTATGATCTGGTGATGTCGACGCTGGAAAAAGAACGCGCCTCTAACTAAGGTGCTTTCAGGGGCCGCGCGCAAGCGTGGCCCTTTTGCGATCCAGCCCCCTAACTACTTATCTGAAAGGAACAGCGTCATGGCCGGATCATCCGCCGTGCTGGAAGATGGCAGCTTGCTCAGCCGTCTCGACAAGGGCCTTCTGCGCCTCGAAACCGTGTTTGCCATGGTGTCAGGCCTTGCCGTTTTCATGCTGATGGTGCTGGCCGTGTGGTCGGTGGGGGGGCGCAAGTTCTTTGCCTCGCCGCTGGCGGGGTACGTGGACTGGATCGAATTCGCCATGCCGCTGATCGCGATCATGGGCATTTCCTATACGCAGCGCAACGGGGGCCATGTGCGCATGGACATCCTGATCGGTCAGTTGAAGGGCCGTGCACTTTGGGCCGCCGAGACGTTTTCGACCTTTTTGATCTTCGTCGTGATGGTTGCGCTGATCTGGGGATCTTGGGCGCACTTCCAGCGCAGTTTTGATTTCTCCTCGCCGCTGTGGAGCCGCGACAGCTCGATCGACATCGGTCTGCCGATATGGCCCGCGAAACTGATCGTGCCGCTGGCATTTTCCGTATTGGCGCTGCGCCTAGTGTTGCAGATCTGGGGCTATGGCCGGGCCTTCGTGCTGGGGCTTGAGCACCCTGTCGCGGTGCCACTTGTACAATCGGCCGCCGAACAGGCGATGGCCGAGGCTGAACATCTAGATGGGCGGGACTGATCATGGATCCTATTGAAATTGGCCTGTGGGTCTCTGGTGGCATGCTGGTCATGGTCGTTCTGGGTATGCGTGTGGCCTTTGCCGCCGCGATGGCCGGACTGGTCGGCCTGATCTGGATTTTCTGGGCGAAAAAGGACATGCAATGGTCTGAACTGGATTGGGCGCTGACCGTCGCAATCAAGACGGCGGGGCAGGTGCCCCATTCCAAAGTATCCAGCCAAACCCTCAGCCTGATCCCGACCTTCATTCTGATCGGGTTTCTGGCCTATTATGCCGGGCTGACCCGCGCCTTGTTCGAGGCAGCAAAACGTTGGATTGCGTGGCTGCCGGGCGGCTTGGCCGTGTCCACCGTTTTCGCCACGGCTGGCTTTGCGGCCGTGTCCGGTGCGTCGGTCGCCACCGCTGCGGTCTTCGCGCGCATCGCCATCCCCGAAATGCTGGCGATCGGGTACAACAAGAAATTCGCCGCCGGTGTCGTGGCTGCGGGCGGCACGCTTGCGTCCCTCATCCCGCCGTCCGCTATCCTGGTGATCTATGCGATCATTGTGGAACAGGACGTGGGCAAGCTGCTTCTGGCGGGCTTTATTCCCGGCGCGTTTTCGGCGGTGATCTATGCGATTCTGATTATCGGCATCGCCACGATCTGGAAAAACGTCGGCCCGCCCGTGGGCGGCTTTACCTGGAAGCAGCGCTTTGCATCCTTGCCGGCGGCGCTGCCTATCTTTGCGGTCGTGATCATCATCATCTTCTTCGTCTACAACCCCTTTGGCGATGCCTGGGGCACACCGACCGAGGGCGGGGCCGTGGGCGCATTCATCGTGTTTCTGATGGCGGTTTACCGCGGCATGCGGTGGGCAGAGCTGAAAGACGCCTTGCTTGAGACGGCAAAGCTGACGGTGATGATCTTTACCATCATCTGGGGCGTGCTGATCTATGTGCGCTTCTTGGGGTTCGCCGACCTTCCGGGTGCCTTTGCCGAATGGATATCGTCGCTTGAGGCTGCACCGATCCTGATTTTGGTATGCATCCTATTGGCCTATGCGATCTTGGGGATGTTCATGGACGCCATCGGCATGCTGCTTTTGACGTTGCCCGTGGTCTATCCCGCAGTAATGGCATTGAACGGGGGCGAATTTGTCGCGGCTGCTGACAGCGCGTTTGGCATGTCCGGTCCGATGTGCGCAATTTGGTTCGGGATATTGGTGGTCAAGATGGCCGAGTTCT
>JBFGFW010000038.1:0-10130 GCA_041579395.1 Sulfitobacter sp. | reverse complement strand
CGGTCATAGACAAGATTGTATTCTGCATAAAGACCACGGTGGATCAGCTGCGCTTCTTTGTCCGCATCTGTCCAATCCTGCACCCTTCGCTTTTCCACCAGCGGCAGATAGGCCGGCAGAAACGCGCGCCCGATGTCTTGGGTCAATGCGAAATCAGCTTCCCAGTCGCCGGTGCTGTGATCGTCCATAAAGATACCGCCGACGCCGCGTGCCCGGTGCCTGTGCGGGATGTAGAAATACGCGTCCGCCCAAGCCTTCAGCTTTGGATAAAGTGCCGCGCCATGCGGATCAAGATGCGCCTTCTGCAGGGCGTGGAAATGCGCGGTGTCTTCCGCATATTCGATGCAGGGGTTCAGATCGGAACCGCCCCCGAACCACCAAGCGTGCGGCGTCCAGAACATCCGCGTGTTCATATGAACGGCGGGGGCGTGCGGGTTTTGCATATGCGCCACCAAACTGATGCCCGAGGCCCAGAACCTTGGGTCCTCCTGCATTCCGGGTATGCCCTTACGGGCGGCCATGGCAATCTGCGCGCGCTCGCCCAACGTGCCGTAGACGGTCGAGATGTTGATCCCGACCTTTTCAAAAACGCGCCCGCCGCGCATCACGCTCATCAGCCCGCCACCTGCGTCGGATCCGTCTCCGCTGCTGCGGTTGGTCTGTGACACCTCGAACCGGCCCGGTGCCGTGTTGGCGAAGGGGCCGGTGTCATGGCTGTTCTCCAACCCCTCAAAGGCAGTCACGATCTGGTTACGCAGGTCACGAAACCAGGCCGCCGCGCGGTTCTTTTCGGTATCAAGGTCTTCAATCATTCTGTCAGTGCTTTCTGTGCGCGCTTGCCACCATCTAGCTTGCGCAATTTGCCCCGATCACCGCGCGATGGTCGATCCAACCACAGGCCGCCAGCAGTCACCTAATGCGCAGGGGCATCGACGGCATCCAGCAAGGAGCGCCCGCCATCCACCACAATCACCTCGCCGGTCATAAAGCTTGAACTGTCGGCCGCAAGGAACTGGATCGTGTCCGTCAATTCGGACGGGGATGCGATGCGGCCCAGGGGCGTGTGACTGCGGATGTCATCGCGCCATTCACGGTTTTCCGCGACCGACGCTTTCAGCGACCCGCTCATCACCGATCCAAAGGCCACGGCGTTGACCCGGATGCGGTGCGGTGCCAGCGTCAGCGCCATCGAGCGGGTCATCTGCTCAAGCGCGGCGGCCGCCATCGAATAGGCCATCAATTCAGGCCGGGTGTGCCGCGACGTGGTCGAGCTTAGGTTGATGATGCTGCCAATGGCACCTTCTGGCTGATCCTCTGCCTGCTTGATCATGCGCTTGGCCACTTGTTGGGTCAGTTGCAGCGCCGTCATTACATTTTCCTTCCACAGTGTCTCGACGCTGGTATCGTCGTTGTCCAGTGCGGCGGTGGGCAGGAAATGCCGCGATGCGTTGACCAGAACATCAACCTCGTCAAAGGCATCGATTGTGGCAGAGACCAGATTGGCAATCGTCAGCCTTTGCCGCAAATCCCCTGCGAAAAACCGGATATTGCCGTCGTCCTTAGCATCCCCGAGCTCTTCGATAAGCGCCTTTTCATCGACATCGGCGCACATTACGTTGGCACCTTTGTCGGCAAACTGCCGGGCAATCGCAAGGCCGATGCCGTTGGCAGCCCCGGTGATGATGATGTTCTTGCCGCTGATTGAAAAAGACATGCTTTGATCCTTTTGGACGGTCGTGCCTATCGCTTCTGACGCAAGGGCCGCGCGGCGTGGAAAAGCTTGAACCGCGCGTCGCCGCCAATTTCTTCGACATGGGCAAACCGGGTCTTCAACTCTGCCTCATAGGGCAAATGGCGGTTTGCGACCATCCACAGCTTGCCCTGATTGGACAAAATACGTGCAGCGGCGGCCACAAAGGCCTGACCGATCTGCGGCTCTGCGGCGCGGCCCACGTGGAATGGCGGGTTCATCACGACCCCGTCCAGCCGGTGCGGCGGATTCCAGTTGGTTGCATCTTCCCACAAAAATTCAGCCCGGTCATCGGTGACATTGCGGCGCGCACACTCCAGCGCCAGATTACCCGCCTCGACGACATAAAGCTTTTTCACGCTGTCGCGGGTCAGCACATGCGCGGACAAAAAGCCCCAACCGGCACCCAAATCAGCGACCTCAGCCCCCAATTTGTCAGGCAATGCGTCAACCAGCAGCGCGGAGGCAAGATCGACGCCATCGGCGGAAAATACACCCGGTGCGGTCCAAAAACCGCCCCCGGTCAATTCGGGGCCTTTTTTCCAGTCGACAAAAAATTCGGCGGCAGGCACCGAAATCCAGAACATCTTGCCATGTGCTTTGGAAATCGGGCCTTGAATGGTCACGCGGTCGCGCATCTCGCGCAGTATACTGTCGGCACCTTCGGTCTTCTGGCCGTCGACAACCACGATCCCGTCGCACACCTCGCAGGCATCCGCGATCAACGCCCGCGCTTCGGCCTTGGCCCGTGGCAGGCAGACGATGCAGGCGGCATAGCGGTCCCTGATCTTGCGCACCACGTCATAGCCACGCGCAGCCCAGGAATCGAATTCGGGCTTGAAATCCTGAATAATCTGGACACGGTCCTTGTCCAGGCCGGGCAGGTCACTGTCGCGGGGCGGCTGGAACACGGCGATCGTGCCTTCTGCGGGCAAGACAAGGCCGCCGCCTTCCAGCGCCAGCTGCAATCGCGCATCAATCATGTGTTATTCTTCTTTTTCCATGGTGCATTGCAGCGGATGCTGATGCCGCCGGGCATAATCCATCACCTGTGCCACCTTGGTCTCTGCAATCTCGTGACTGAACACACCGACAACGGCCAAGCCTTTTTTATGCACGGTCAGCATGATCTCAAACGCCTGGGCATGATTCAGGCCAAAGAACCGCTCAAGCACATGCACGACGAATTCCATCGGGGTGAAATCATCGTTCAGCAGCATTACCTTGTACAAGGGCGGCCGCTTGGTCTTGGGCTTGGTGACGGTCAACAGATCGGTTTGGTCGTCGTCCCGGTCTTTGCCTGCCATTAGATGTTCATCAAGGCGCATTGCTGCTCCTGCGTGAGAAGTGGTTTAAACTGAGTCGTGTGACCGTCTATATAACCTGATCACAGCATTAGAAAAGAGGTAGCGCCCAAGATGGGAACCCACCTGACCACCATCGGATTTGATGCCGATGACACTCTTTGGCACAACGAACGCTTTTTTGCATTGACGCATGACACTTTCGCGGGCCTTTTGCGCGATCATACCGACCCTGAAACGCTGATGGAAAGACTTCTGGTCGCAGAGAGGCGCAACATTCCGCATTATGGGTTTGGCATCAAGGGGTTTACCCTGTCGATGATCGAAACCGCCATCGAAGTGACCCAAGGCAGCGTGCCAGCGTCCGTTATAGCCAAAATCCTGGATGCAGGGCGGGATATGCTGGCCCATCCCGTTGAATTGCTGCCTGACGTTCAGAGCACGCTTGAGGCGCTTGGGGGACAATATCATCTTGTGTTGATCACCAAGGGCGATCTGCTGGACCAGGAACGCAAGCTGGCGCAGTCCGGCCTGCGCGGGTTGTTTGATGGCGTCGAAATTGTGTCGGACAAAACCCCACAGGTTTATGCCCGCATTTTTGAACACCATGGCAACGGCCCGGAGCGTGGTCTGATGGTTGGGAATTCAATGAAATCTGACGTGGTCCCGATGATCGATGCGGGCGGATGGGGCGTACACATTCCGCACGGGATCACTTGGGCGCTTGAACATGCCGCCCCTCCGACGGACCCACGGCGGTTTTTGCAGATCAAGGTGCTGTCTGAACTGACGTCAATTCTGGGGCAAATCAGTGACACCTGAGCGAACGAAAGATTCGTTTTAATCCCGCCCTGTTCTTGCCACATTGTTGCCACAATAGCCGCCCTAGTGGCCGAAAATTCCGAAGCCCCTAAATGTACCTCAGAGAAATTTGTCCTTTTCGTTCAATGTAGCTACGCGACGGGTTTATCGAAAATTCAACGTATGTTACGCTGTCCACAATAAAACAGTGGCCAGTCGAAAAATCGGCGGTCCAAGGCAGAGCAAAGGCAGTTATCATGAGAGCGCGGCGCGTGCAGCCGGCCCGTTATGGGCTATTCATTCTTGGGGCCATCTGGATCCTCGTGGTCTTGCCGCTTAGTGCAACGGCGGCACCTTATGCCGCGTATGTGATCGACGCCCGCACCGGAGAGGTGCTGCATTCCCGCAACGCCGACACCCGCCTGCACCCTGCGTCCCTGACCAAGATGATGACACTCTACATCGCGTTCGAAGCGATCAGGCGTGGCGAAATCTCGCTTGATTCCAAGGTCAAGATCTCCAGCCACGCGGCGTCAGAGCCTCCCAGCCGGTTGGGTCTGAAAGCCGGCCAGACGATTTCACTGCGCTATCTAATCCGAGCCGCCGCCGTCAAATCCGCCAACGATGCAGCCACCGCCATCGGCGAAGCGATCTCAGGATCTGAAGCAAAGTTCGCCCGCCGGATGAACCGCACCGCCAAGGCGCTTGGGATGACGCAAACGACATTCAAGAACGCGCACGGCCTGACCGAAGCGGGACATATGTCGACCGCCCAGGACATGACGATGTTGGGCCGACATCTGCTGTATGATTACCCTGAGTATTACAACCTGTTCTCGCGTAGAACGGCGGATGCGGGTGTGCGGAAAGTCAACCACACCAACAGCCGATTCCTGGCGTCGTACAAAGGGGCCGACGGGATCAAGACCGGCTATACGCGCGCGGCCGGGTTCAACCTGACCGCGTCGGCCGAGCGCGGCAATGAACGTGTGATCGTCACCGTTTTCGGGGGCACGTCGACCAGTGCCCGCAACGCCAAGGTGACCGAGCTGATGGATCTTGGCTTTCGCCGCGCCCCCTCCAAGGCTCCGGTCAACAAGCCCGCAGCACCCGCCTATGCCGATGTCGAAGATACGCTGGTGGCGTCTGTCGCATCCACGGAGCGCCCCGCACCCGGTGCGGCAGGCAAGACAATCCGCCTGATTAGGGCTGTGACCACATCAAAACGTCCGCAAGTGCGGCCCGGCCTGACCCAAGAGGTCGTTGTCGCCACCGCCGAAGCCCCGCAAGCAACATCGCCGATCCTGAAGGCGGACATCACCGCCGCCTTGGTCGAAGCCGTGAAATCAGCCCCCCAACCGCAGATCGAGGCGGACACCGTGACGCTTGCCGCCGTATCGGCGCGCCCGACACCGCGTCCCGCTGTGGCCACCACCCCCAAACCCGCAAAGGTCAAGAAATCCGCCCCTGCCCCGGAGGTCATCACCCGCGTGTCCACCTCTGGCGGGCGGCACTGGGGCGTGAATGTCGGGCGTTATCCCAGCCGCCATGCAGCCGAAAAGATCCTGCTGCAGACCGCGCTTTCTGAAATTTCGTCCCTGGATGGGACTTTGCGCAAAGTTGTTCAGCGCCCGCAGGGGTTTGACGCGAATTTTCTGGGCATGACGCGCGAGTCGGCAGACTTGGCCTGTCGCCGTCTGACGGCACGCAATGTCAGCTGCTTTATGATCGGGCCTGGCTGAGCCGACGGTTCACACCGCCATACCGATCCGTATCAGGTTGTCGCCTGCAGCAATGTGCGGGTGTAGTCGGACTTTGGTTGCTCATAAAGCGTATCGACGTCGCCGTATTCCACCACATCGCCGCGCTTCATCACGATAACCTTGTGGGACATGGCGCGCACGACTTTCAGGTCGTGGCTGATGAATAGATAGGCCAGCCCGTATTTCCGTTGAAGATTGCGCAGCAGATCGACGATCTGGACCTGCACGGTCATGTCGAGCGCGCTGGTCGGTTCGTCCAGCACCAGTAGACGCGGGCGCAGTACCATCGCGCGGGCAATCGCGATACGCTGACGCTGGCCACCGGAAAACTCATGCGGATATCGGTCCATCGTGGCCGGGTCCAACCCCACCTCGATCATCACATCGCGCACCAGTTCGCGCTGATTCCGCTCGGGGTCAACGTTGTGAATCGCGAGCCCTTCGGCAATGATCTGCATGCAGGTCATGCGTGGCGACAGGCTGCCGAACGGATCCTGAAACACGATCTGCATGTCCTTGCGCAACCGTCGCAATTCGCGCGTGGACCAGCCTCGAACGTCCTGATCCATAAAGGTGATCTGACCCTCTGACGCGATCAGCCGCATGATTGCCAACGCCAGCGTGGTTTTGCCAGACCCGCTTTCTCCGACGATGCCGACGGTTTCACCGGCGCGGACCGAGAACGAAGCGTCATTGACCGCCTTCACATAGTCCACCGTGCGCCGCATGAAGCCCTGCTGGATCGGGAACCACACCTTCAGATTGTCGGTGCTGGCGATCACCTCGGCATCTGCGGGTACCGGGTCTGGCCTGCCTGACGGTTCAGCCCCCAGCAGTTTGATCGTATAAGGATGCTGCGGGTTGTCGAAGATTTCGCGGGTTGGTCCCTGCTCCACGATCTCGCCGTGTTGCATGACGCAGACGCGATCAGCGATGCGCCGAACGATGCCAAGATCATGGGTGATAAACAGCAGCCCCATGCCTTCGCTGTCTTTCAGATCTTTCAACAAATCCAGGATTTGCGCCTGAATGGTCACATCCAAGGCCGTTGTCGGTTCATCGGCGATCAGTACATCGGGCTTGTTGGCCAGCGCCATCGCGATCATCACGCGTTGCCGCTGCCCGCCCGACAGCTGGTGCGGATAGGCCCCCAGCCGGCTTTCGGCGTCGTTGATTCCGACTTTGTCCAGCAATTCCAGTATTCGCGCGCGCGCCGACGCACCCGTCACACCCTGATGCAGCGCCAGCGATTCAGCCAATTGCTTTTCGATCGTGTGCAGCGGGTTCAGCGAAGTCATCGGTTCTTGGAAGATAAAACTGATGTCGTTGCCGCGCACCTTGCGCAACAGCTTGTCATTCGCGCCGATCATCTGCTGGCCATCATACAGCACTGACCCCGACACCTCGGCACTGTCGCCCAGCAACGACACGGTGCTGAGCGCCGACACCGATTTGCCCGATCCGCTTTCACCGACCAGCGCCACAGTCTCGCCCCGGTTAAGGGTGAAGCTGACACCCTTGACGGCGTGGGTCAGCGCGCCCTCCTGCCGGAAAGACACGCGCAGGTCAGCGACCTCAAGCAAGGCGGTCATGCGCGGGGTCCAACGTCAGTGATCATGAAAACGTCTTTCTGGGGTCGAACGCGTCGCGGATCCCTTCAAAGATAAAGATCAGCAGCGACAGCATGATGGCAAAGGTAAAGAACGCCGTGAACGCCAGCCAGGGCGCTTGCAGATTCTGTTTTGCCTGCAAGGTCAATTCGCCTAGCGATGGCGCAGACGACGGCAAGCCGAAGCCCAGAAAATCAAGGATCGCCAGCGTGCTGATCGTGCCGGTGATGATAAACGGCAGCATTGTCAGCATCGCCACCATCGCGTTCGGCAACATATGGCGGAACATGATCGTCATGTTGCCCACCCCCAACGCGCGTGCCGCGCGCACATATTCAAGGTTGCGCGCCCGCAGGAATTCGGCGCGCACCACACCCACCAGCGATGTCCAACTGAACAGCACCAGCAAAAATACCAGCAGCCAAAAGCTCCGGCCCAGAATGGCAAACATGATGATGATCACATAAAGCGACGGCGTGGACGACCAGATCTCGATCACACGCTGAAAGATCAGATCGGTCCAGCCGCCAAAGAAGCCCTGCACCGCCCCGGCGATGATCCCGATCAGCGATGCCGCACCGGTGACGATCAGGGTAAAGATGATCGACAACCTGAACCCGTGGATCACCCGCGCCAGAACATCGCGCTTTGTGCCGTCCGTGCCCAGCAGGTTTTGCCGGTTGGGCGGCAGAGGTGCCGCACCGGGCCGGTCCACAGCCGTGTTGAAGGAATAGGGAATAAGCGGCCAGATCGACCAGCCCTTTTCAATCGCTTCGCCCCCGATTTCGCCGTCTTGCGCGTCGTCGATCAAAAGCGTCGGATCGTCAAAACACGCGTCCATGCCGCCAGTGGCGATCAGGCACTTCACCTCAGGGTCGCGGTAGACCGCTTCGGTCTGAAAATCACCGCCAAAGGCCGTTTCGGGATAGAAGTTGAAGATCGGCATGAAATATTCGCCGCGGTAATTCACCACGATAGGTTTATCATTGGCGACGAATTCCGCGAACAGCGAAATACCGAACAGAATCGCAAATATCCACAGGCTCCAATAGGCGCGACGGTTGCGCGTGAAGTTCCGCCAGCGGCGCTGGTTCAGGGGGGACAACGCCATGGTTCAGCCCTCGCGCCGTTCAAAGTCGATGCGCGGATCGACAAAGACATACATCAGGTCGGACAGGATACCGACGAGCAGACCGATCAGGCCAAAGATGAACAGCGTTCCGAACACGATCGGGTAATCGCGTGCCACGGCCGCTTCGAACCCCAGACGGCCCAAGCCGTCCAGACTAAAGATGGTCTCGATAATCAACGACCCACCAAAGAAAACGCCGATGAACACCGCCGGAAAGCCCGCAATTACGATCAGCATCGCGTTGCGGAATACATGGCCGTAAAGCACCTTGCGTTCCGACAGACCCTTGGCGCGAGCGGTCATCACGTATTGTTTCTTGATCTCGTCGAGAAAGCTGTTTTTCGTCAGCAACGTGAGTGTCGCAAAGGCCGAGATGGTCGATGCCAGCACCGGCAGCGCGATGTGCCAAAAATAATCGCCGACTTTGGCAAGCGGGCTAAGCTGGTCGAAATTATCCGAGGTCAGCCCCCGCAGCGGGAATATCTGCCAATAGGATCCGCCGGCAAACAGCACCAGCAACAGTATTGCGAACAGAAATCCGGGGATTGCATAGGCCGCGATGATCGCCCCGGATGTCCAGGTGTCAAAGGCGGTGCCGTCCTTGACCGCCTTTCGGATTCCCAATGGGATCGACACGATATAGGCAATAACGGTGGACCACAGACCCAACGTGATCGACACCGGCAGCTTTTCCTTGATCAGTTCGATCACGCTGATCGACCGAAAATAGCTCTCTCCGAAATCAAAGCGCATGTAATTCCACATCATCGACACGAACCGCTCGACCGGGGGTTTGTCGAAGCCGAATTCCTTTTCCAGCTCTGCGATGAATTCAGGCGGCAGGCCGCGCGCGCCTACATAGTTTTCATTGGCCGTGGCGGCATCGGCGTTGCCGGCGTCGTTGCCGCTGCCCGAAAACCCTTCGAACACGTCGCCGCCGCCCTGAATGCGGGCGATGGCCTGCTCAACCGGGCCGCCCGGCACGAATTGCACCAGCGCAAAGTTGATCAGCATGATCCCCAGCAACGTCGGGATGATCAGCAAAAGCCGTCGAAGGATATAGGCACCCATGTCCGGCGTTTACCGTAACGCGCCAGCCGCGCGCAAAGCCGCAGCTTTGTCGGCGTTGTACCACCAGAAATCCAGATATCCCAAGGCATAGGGGGGCTGTGTGGCAGGGTGTTCGTACTGGTTATAATAGGCGACCCAGTAGCTGTCATTGTACCACGTCGGAATCATGATGAACTCGTACCGCAACGCCCGGTCAAGCGCGGTCATGCTGGCGTCTTCCTGCTCTTTGGTCTGAGCATTCAGGGATGCGTCGATGATGGCGTCGACCATCGGGCTGGCAAGTCCGGCGGGGTTGAACAGCGAATAGGTCGCCGCCTCTGATCCGTACATCTGCGCAAGGCCGGTGCCGGTGCCCAGGAACGGACGATAGCCGTCAAACACCATGTCATAGTCGCGGTCGCGTTCGCGCGCGGTATATTGCGAGCTGTCGACTTTTTCGAGAACCGCATCGATCCCCATGTTTTGCAAGTTTGACACGAAATTCTCGATCACCGCCGACAAGGTCGCAGAGCCTGACGAATTCAGCAGGAAATCCAGCCTCAACGGTTTGCCATTGGCGTCATAGCGTTTGCCATCGGTGCCCACTGCCCAGCCTGCTTCGTCCAGCAGCTTCATCGCGCGGCGCAGATTGCCACGGTCCAGCAGGCGAGACGGGTCCGACACATGCGGGATAACCGCGTCTTGGGTCAGCATATCGGG
>JBFGFW010000037.1:0-10271 GCA_041579395.1 Sulfitobacter sp. | reverse complement strand
ACGGATTGATCTTTTTTCCAGGCGTCAACAAAGGCGAACCTCATTGTTTTGGCCTGCAAAGAAGATGGAGGCCTGTCTTGGCACTTCCCTCGGTACTGTCAGAGCAAAACCGGTTGAGGCGGGCAGGGCGAGTTATTAACGTCGCAGGCCGACAAAACGCGGCCAGTCGTTACTTCAAGATAAGCCACGAGATCATCCGTCCGGCCGTCATTATGAATGCGCTGTGTGCTCTCTTGCTGCGGTGTGGGGGGAATTTTCTGGACGAGCGGGGCATCGACATCAGCCACGATACGGGTCGATTCTGGTGGAACAGATTTGGCCTACGGTTTGCCGCAGAGATCCGCCGGAAAAGGGTTGATCGAATGCGGTCAGGCGCCCAATGGCTGTGGCAATGACACCTTGACGAGGTGTGCGACCACTGTGCAGCCCGACAAGGTGAGTTCGATGGAAAAGAAAGACAGAGTCGCCTTCTTCCGGCCGTACCAACGTAGACTGTGAGGCGGTATTGCCGCGCGTCGCGGGGGGGGAGGCGAAAGGCACAGGCCTTTGCGCCGCTTTACCCTCTGCCGCGATAAGGCGGCACACCTTGATCGGGGATCCACACATCTTTCGGCATGGTGCCGGTTTGCCAGAACACATCGATGGGGATGCCGCCACGCGGATACCAATACCCACCAATCCGCAACCAGTGCGGGTTCAGGAAATCAACCAAACGCCGTGCAATCGTGATGGTGCAATCCTCGTGGAACGCGCCATGATTGCGGAAGGCCCCAAGGTACAGCTTGAGCGATTTGGACTCCACCAGATATTCGCCGGGCACATAATCGATCACCAAATGTGCAAAATCAGGCTGGCCCGTCATCGGACACAGCGAGGTGAACTCGGGTGCCGTAAACCGCACGCAATATGCGACGTCGGCTTGCGGGTTCGAGACTCGCTCGAGCGTCGCCTCTTCGGGTGAGTTCGGCAAGTCGGTCTGGCCGCCCAGTTGTTTCAGGTCACTGTAAATCGTTGCCATGATAGTCTCCTAGATCGGGTCAAACCCCGCGTTTGTTGCCCCAAAGCAGGACGTGCAGCTGGGGCAGGATCCGGGGTGCAAACCAGCTGTCGTTGATGGTTTTCTCAACCAGCCAAAGCAGTTTATCCGCCAACTGCTGCGGGTCGACCGGCACATCGGGATCAACCTCAAGATTGCCGGGTTGAAGGTACAGGGGCAGATCGTGGTATCGTTCCGCAGCTGTGCGCGCCCACGCATAATCAACGTCGTCGAAAATCACGATCTTCATTACAACTTTTGCTGCCCCTTTGGCTGCCAGCAGGCAGCCGTCAAACGCGTCCCAATCGACCGTTTCCGTGCTGGACGGTGGTTTCGGGCTTAGCACCAATGTGTCGAGGTCGCCAAACCAAGGCTTTGCAATCGACCCTTGGGTTTCGCAGGCAAAACGGTACCCCTTTTCATGGCCAAGGGCGATAAGTTGGGTAAAGTCATGTATTGCAGGATTGCCGCCTGACAGTGAGACGGTAATCGGATGTCCTTTGGACAACCGCAGGATTTCATCCCAAACCACTTCCGTCGTCATCGCGGCCCAGCCATGGCGATAAGCCGTGTCGACAGCGTGCAGGCTATCGCACCATGCACAGCGGTAATCGCATCCGCCTGTGCGCACGAAGACTGTCGGCTCGCCGATCAGGGCCCCTTCGCCCTGGATCGTCGGGCCAAATATTTCGGCAATGCGCAATAGGGTCATGGTCGGTATTCTGCCCATGTTTTCGGCGTCTCGCTGACCTTGACGGCACTTGTTTCGGGCCAACGCGCCGCGCACCATTCAAAGAAGTGCCGAGCCATGTTTTCGCCGGTCGACGCCTTGTCCATGACATCGTTCAGATGGCGGTGGTCGAACGTGTCGTCGATATAAGACTTCAGGGCTTTCAACTCGCCATAATCGCGCACAAACCCATCCGCATTCAATGTTTCGGACGCCAATTCAACAACGATGACGTAGTTATGGCCGTGCAGCCGTGCGCACTGATGGTCGTCGGGCAGATGCAAAAGCTGATGCGACGCCGAAAAGTGAAACTCTTTTGTGATCCGGTACATCAGCCACGATCCTTTCGCGCAATCGCTTCGACCCAGAAACCTGGATCTGCGTATGTCGTGGGGTCTGGAACATTGGCCAGATGAAACGCTTCGCGGCGTTCCACACAGGTACCACAGCGGCCGCAATGGAATTCGCCGCCTTTGTAACACGACCAGGTTAGTGCAAAGGGCGTGCCAAGGCGCGCGCCCTCGGTGACGATGTCCGCTTTGGATCGGTGCACGAAAGGCGTGTAAAGCGATACATCGGCATAGCCGTCCAGTGCCGCTTTCTGCATCGCCTCAAAGGCTTGTGTGAAAGCTGGGCGGCAGTCGGGATAGATGAAATGGTCCCCGCCGTGCACTGCCGTGGCAACCGCTTGATCACCGCGGGCGGCTGCAATGCCAAAGGCGACGCTCAGCATGATCGCATTTCGATTGGGCACCACGGTGATGCGCATGCTTTCTTCGGCGTAATGTCCGTCAGGGACGGCAATATCGTCGGTAAGCGCAGATCCTGCGAGGGCCGCGCCAATCGCCTTTAGATCGATAACATCGTGCGGCACATTCAGACGCGTCGCGCAAAGGGCTGCAAAATCAAGCTCTTTGCGGTGGCGCTGGCCATAGTCGAATGACACGAGGCGGGTCAGATCATGTTCTTGGGCGACCATGTGCGCAAGAACAACTGAATCAAGTCCGCCAGAGCAGATAACGATAGTCTTCATTTGGTACCCTTGTTTTGATATCCGGGTAGGCTGCGACCGGAGCGCATATCTATAAAATGGTTTTTGACCCGCGCCAAGGGCAGAACTGTTGATGTCACCCCAAGGCACCGCATCAACTTGATCTGCCTCAACACTCACCACCCTAGCTGTCTGGTAGGTTTTCGATGCCGGGCGTGTGGTATAGACGTCCTTGCTGCGGCGTGGGTCTGTCAGAGGGAAGTCTGACTTACGCGGGGCGCAGGAAAATAGCATCGCCGGATGAAAGAAAGGTGCGCCTTTCACGACTTCAAGACGAACCTAGAGACCATCCATATGGCCGAGATGACGTGTATACGATTCCCGCTAATGCTTCGGAACGTCGACTATCTTTTGCAAGATCGCGGCACCGACATCAGCCACCAAACTGTTTGGTCTTTGCCGAACGCAATTGGCCCATTGTCCGCGTGTAAACTGGACAGACCGGCAGGGCACTTGTGATACTTCTTTAGCTTGTCTCTGAGGTCTTCGTAAGGGGTCTGGCTGTTGTGCGCGCCGTGAGGTCTGACAAAGTTGTAAAACCGTTCCCACTCGTCAAGTTTGACCTTGAGATCGACGTCACCTTTGCAGCTGAGAAATTGGTAAAATTCCTGCTGATCGGATCGATGTAAACTTCCGACTTTTCCGTCGACCTGGGGCGTGCCGCGTTTGATACAGGCGTGCCTGATCCCGAGGCCTTCGACATACCAATGGAATTTGGCTTGGAATTCGTGGCTGTTGTCGGTTTGAATCTCAGGAATACGAAATGGGAATTTTTCGATGATGTGATCAGTGAACTTGATCGCGTTTGGCAGTAAACTTCTGTGTATCGGCCCCGCTTGATATCGCGGTAGATTGTCGAAGCATCGCGGCCCAAGCGATCCGCGATCTCGGCAATCGGCATTTTCGCTTCAAGCCAGTTGGCCAGTTTCCGGCGTTCATCCAATCTCAGGTGAGAGTAGTGGCTTCCCATTCTTCATACTTCATGCAAACATCTGTTTTAATACAGATTTCGCACTTCGTTTGGCAATCCACCGCCGTCGATTTCGCGCACAATTGCGAGACCGATAGTGTAAAGGTTGATCGTCCATTCAGGTGCCAGAAGAACCCATAGGCCGCGCACTTTGTCGAAATACAGCTGGACGCCGCGGGGAATTAGGGGAACGTCTCACACATGGGGCGTATTGACCGTCGCACCGGCACCGCACGCAGGTGTGAGCCCGGCTGCCATGCCCCGTGCGGTATGCGCGCGGGCGTGAAGTAAGCGGCGTGCAGAGCGTCAGGTTGCGCCCACAAGACATCCGTTTTGAAAATCGGGGCGGCGGCGGCGTCCTGCAACGTCTTGTCGCGCACGAACCGCACATAGGGGTCGACGGCGAACCGGGTCGCGGGCAAGACGCCTTGCGCGCTGGCAACGTAATCGCGGTCCAGCCCCACGGCATCAGCCAGCCGCAGCCAGCGCGCGATCCCGCCTTCGTTCTGTGTGGTCCCGTCGTGGTCCTCGATCCGGGACCGCCACGCGCGACGCAACGCGGGATCAGTGACCCCGCTCATGAAGGCCGCGTCTTTCATTGGAATGCTGGCCTGATAGTAGAACCGGTTGATGACCCAGGCGCGTACCTGATCCGGTGTGCACCCACCGGAATGCAGCAGCGTGTGAAAGGGATGCTTGTCGTGATAACGATCCGCACCGATCTGGCGCAGACGTGCATCGAATTTCGCAGGCGACGTCATATTGTGATTTCCATCCCGTCCTGTGCAATCGTCCAGCCCGATGTCTTGGTCAGGTCATTTGACTAAGCCCGGCCGCGGCCATTTCGGCGTCCTGCCACAGCGTCCCATCGAAAAACACGGCATCGGCCCCGTCGATCCGCGTGCGAAGGTCAGCCCT
This sequence comes from Sulfitobacter sp., assembly GCA_041579395.1. Lineage (GTDB taxonomy): Bacteria > Pseudomonadota > Alphaproteobacteria > Rhodobacterales > Rhodobacteraceae > Sulfitobacter. The sequence goes on along the minus strand of JBFGFW010000037.1, from coordinate 5,566 downwards.
GAACGCTGAACATCCCGGAATATGATAACCGGTCTTACCATCAGCCCGCAGACCGACGCCGGCCATCATCTAATGGACCAAACGCCAAAAATACGTTAGATTTCAATCTGGACCACTCAGGCAAGACTGCTGCGTGCTTTCGTGTCTATCTAGATGACAATGGGGGAGAAATCGCCATGTATCTTTATATCGAAATGTGGAATGCCAAGCCAGCTTGGCTGGCGCTAGACGAAAAATCGCGCGGGGCCTTCATGGATAAGGTCGGCGGGTTTCTTGCGACGGTTGAAGATCCTGAAAACTGCAGTGTTTACGGGACATGCGTCAATGATGGTGATACAGTACCCAGAGCACAGTACAGTTATCTTGTGGTGTGGAAGTTGAAGGACAAGTCCTTCGTAAAGCCGATCGCCGACGGGACCGCATCCGTTGGTTGGTACGAGTATTTCGATCAGGTCAACGTTGGCGGTGATCTGCTTGGATCTGATGCTCTGATCGGGTCACTTATCAAGCTTTGATTGCACAAGGCAGACCGGGAAGTCGTATGTACCTCTACGTTGAAACTTGGAATGCCAAGCCGGACTGGTTCGCCCTGAACGAGGCGGAACGGGTGGCTTTCATCGGCAAGGTTCAAACACTTTTGCAAGCCCTGTCCGGTGACGACCTGATCCTGGACGGATGCATTGTGACGGACGATGAAACTTCCCAGCACGGCGGGTATCAATACGTCGCCATCTGGCGCGCGTCGGACAAGGATCAGGTCCGCCGGATCGAAGAAGGAACCGCAGGCATCGGATGGCACGACTATTTCGACCAGACGAACCTCGGTGGTACCGAAGTCGGCCCCCAGACGGTCATTGAGCACATGCTGCAGATTAACGAAAAGCGCCCAAGCCGGATCTGACTAATTTGAGGGTTCTTGATCAGAGCTACGTATTCGGCGCGGTCGCAATAAACGGCGAGTTGTCAGATAACATCTGCACCATTACAGCGCCCTAACGCCGAAGTTCGTGCCAGTTGTTAGGCGCTCTTGGAACCTGCGAAACCCCGCTTAAACAGCAAGCGACGATCGATTGATTTTGAACGTGTGCCCCCTCGTCGCAACCTGCGTTTCCGCCAGCGTCAGTGGAAACTAGTGGGATACCTGTTCTGAAGCATGCCCTGCATATTCGCTCAGCGCGGCTTCGCAACCCTGGCCCCAGATCAGTGAAAGCCATTTGCAGAAAGCCGTCACGAAAGGCTCGGAATCGACCAATTCGCCGTAGATCTTGCTTTGTTCCAACCATGCCACGGGACGCACCTTCGCGGCCTGAGCAGCATCAATCAGATCATTCCACATCGGATCATTGGCTTCGATCGACGTACCATCTTCACGGGTACCCGCGCACATCCGCGCCCATAGGGCCTCGACCAGAGCGAGCCCTTCGACGGAGCGCCCGGCTGCCAACTGATCACGCAGGATGGGCAGGACAAAGCCCGGGTGACGGGCGGAGCCGTCGAATGCGACACGCCGTGTCGTGTCAACGATCCGCGGGTTCGAGAAACGCTTTTCGATAAGGTCAACATAGCCCAGCGGTGCCATACCGGGAACGGGCGCGACAGTCGGTGCGATTTCAGTTCTCTGAACCCTGCCGAAGAAACGCCTGATACCGGCATGCGCCATGCATCCGGCGATTGTCTCGATGGCCAAAACCTCGCCCACATTGGCGACAACTTGATGTCCGGCGTTCAGGATGCGAATTTTCATGGTCTCAAAAGCGTGCACATTGTTCGAGAACGTGGCACCTACCTGATCCCACTCCGGGCGTCCGGCGCAGAATTTGTCTTCTATGACCCATTGGCGAAATGCCTCATGGGTGACAACGGCGGTGTCCCTGATCCCAAAATCTGCAGCCAAAGCCATTTCTTTCGGGCCAGAGGCGGGTACGATGCAATCGACCATTGAATTGGGAAAAGTCGCGTTGGTGTCGATCCAATCGGCAAGATCGGGATCGGACATTCGCGCCAAGGATACGACGGTTTGGCGCAGGATGTCACCGTTACCCTGAAGGTTGTCACAGCTAAGGCCGGTGAACGGTCCGAGGCCCGCATCACGGCGCAGGCGCAAGGCGGCGATGATGGCACCGAACGCAGTTCTGGGCCTATCGGGATGTGCGGCGTCGAACACCAGATCAGGGTGCGCGCCGTCAAAGCCATTGGTAGCGGGGTCAACATAGTAACCGCTTTCGGTTACTGTCATGGACACGATGCGGATGGCCGGGTCGGCCATCTTGCGGATGAGGGACACGTTGCCTTCTTCGATTGGCAGGTAGTCGATCATGGAACCGATAACCTCGACCGAGACATTTTCAGGGTCCAACTCGATCAAAGTCGTGAGACAATCCTGTGCCCGCAGCTTGTCGCGCATCGCCGCGTCGTACGGGCGTACACCGGCACCGACGATTGCCCAATCATGGGCCAGACCCGCCTGCATCAACCTGTGCAGATACCATGCCTGATGGGCGCGGTGGAAATTGCCGACGCCGATATGCACGATGCCCGGTGTCAGCGCCTGTCGATCATACCGGGGGCGTTCAACGGCCAGTTGGTCGAGAGTTGCATTCGAAAGCCGGATCAGCTCATCCATTGTCCACCATCCACATTGTAGGTTTGCGCGACGATGTAATTCGCGGCATCGCTGGCCAGAAAAACTGCCATGCCGGTCAGGTCATCGGGCGTGCCCATACGTCCAAACGGCACCGCATCGCCAACTTCGCGTTTCTTTTGTCCGGGGGCCTTGTTTTCGTATTTTGCGAAAAAGGCATCCACGCCGTTCCAGTGTTCGCCTTCCACGACACCGGGGGAAATCGCGTTCACATTGATTCCATGTCTGATCAGGTCAAGCCCGGCGGATTGGGTCAGGCTGATAACCGCGGCTTTGGTTGCGCAATAGACGGCAACCAGCGGTTCGCCACGCCGCCCGGCCTGGCTGGCCATGTTGATGATCTTGCCGCCGCTTCCCCGCTCTATCATGTGGCGGGCCACGGCCTGCATCGTGAAAAGGGTTCCGCCCACGTTGATGTCAAACACCCGTGAAAAATCCGCGCGTTCAATTTCGACAATCGGTGCGGCGGTAAAGAGCGCGGCATTGTTTATAAGGATGTCGATCTGGCCAAAATGGCGGACCGTCTCGCCGACTGCGGCGTCAATGCTGTGTTGATCGGTGACGTCCATGCGCACGGAAATGGCACTTTCGCCAAGTTCTTTCGCGCTAACTGATGCGCGGGCTTCATCGATATCGGCAATAGCGACGCGCGCGCCTTCCCTGATATACGCTTGGGCAAAGGCGCGCCCGATCCCCCGGGCGGCACCTGTGATCAGGGCTGTTTTTCCGGCCAACTGCATCAGTCGATCCTTAGACCCTGCGCGTCGAATTTGTGCAGTTTATCCATCTGCGGCGTCAGATAGATGTCGTCGCCATGCTTGGCGTGGATGTCACCTGCGATCCGTACCGTGAACAGATCGTCCGGACCCGTATCAAGACCGGTGTCGTGCACGTGGATGTATGTATCCGATCCAAGATGCTCGGCCACGCCGACGCGGCCTTTCCACATGCCTTCTGTCTTGCTCACATCCGTATGTTCGGGCCGGATGCCGATGGTCGCCGCACCGTGCTTTTGCGCCTCGGCCCCCTTGATCAGGTTCATCTTCGGCGAGCCGATGAAGCCGGCGACGAATTCGTTGCAAGGCGTGTGATACAGATCGAGCGGGGTCCCGACCTGTTCGACAAAGCCGGCGCGCAACACGACGATCTTGTCGGCCATTGTCATGGCTTCCACCTGATCGTGGGTCACGTAGACCATCGTGGTCTCGAGACGTTTGTGAAGTTCGCTGATTTCAAGACGCATGCCGACCCGCAGCGCAGCATCAAGATTGGACAGTGGTTCGTCAAACAGGAACGCGGCGGGTTCGCGGACAATCGCACGGCCGATCGCGACCCGCTGACGTTGACCACCCGAAAGCTGGCCGGGTTTGCGGTCCAGATAGTCGGTCAGATTCAGCGCTTTGGCGGCAGCATCAATGCGGCCTTTCTGTTCATCCTCGGGCACGCCCGCCATCTTCATCGGGAAGGCGATGTTCTTGCGCACCGACATATGCGGGTAAAGGGCGTAGGACTGGAACACCATCGCCAGACCGCGTTTGGCGGGTGGGACGTTGGTGGCATCGATACCATCGATGTCGATGTGGCCTGAGGTAATGTCTTCCAGCCCTGCGATCAGGCGCAGGAGGGTGGACTTGCCGCAGCCCGAAGGTCCGACAAAGACCGTGAACTCGCCATCTTCGATTGTCAGGTCCAGCGGTGGAATGACCTGCACCTCACCGAAGCTTTTGGTCACTTGATTTAGTTTGATCTGTCCCATTGGTCAGGTTCCTTATTTCACGGCACCGAAGGTCAGCCCGCTGACAAGTTGTTTCTGGCTGAACCAGCCAAGAATGAGGATCGGTGCGATGGCCATGGTCGAGGCCGCACTGAGCTTGGCGAAGAACAGACCTTCAGGGCTGGAATAGCTTGCGATGAAAGCTGTCAGAGGGGCTGCTTTTGCGGCTGTCAGGTTCAGCGTCCAAAATGCCTCGTTCCACGCGAGGATAAAGTTCAGCAGCAGGGTAGAGGCAATGCCGGGAATGGCCATCGGCGTGAGTACATAGAAGATCTCTTCCTTCAACGAAGCACCGTCCATGCGCGCAGCTTCAAGGATTTCGCCTGGAATTTCGCGGAAATACGTGTAAAGCATCCAGACGATGATCGGCAGGTTCATCAGCATCAGGATGATCACCAGCGCGATGCGGCTGTCCAAAATCCCCAGTTTGATGCAGATCAGGTAGATTGGGTACAACACACCCACAGCCGGGAGCATTTTAGTCGAGAGCATCCAAAGCAGGATGTCCTTGGTCCGTCTGGACGGCACAAAGGCCATCGACCAGGCGGCGGGAACCGCAATGAGGATGCCAAGGATCGTAGAGCCGCCGGCGATGATGATCGAATTCCACAGGAACCTGACATAATTCGAGCGTTCCATGACGGCGGTGTAGTTTTCGAGCGTCCAATCGAAGGCAAGGAATACCGGCGGGTCTGCAATCGCCGTTGCTTCGGTTTTGAAGCTGGTAAGGATTGTCCAGAGGATCGGGAAGAAGATCAACAAACCTATGCCCCAAGCGGCGGACGTATAGATGATCTTGCGTTGCGTGGTTACTGAGCGAGCCATTCTTTCCTCCTCAAGCGTCGAGGTTCTTGCCGACGATGCGCATCAAAAAGATGGCAACGATGTTGGCGAGAATGATTGCATATACGCCGCCAGCAGACCCAAGCCCGACGTTTTGGCTTTCGAGGACGCGCTGGAAGATCAGATAGGTAAGTGTCCGGGTCCCGAAGGCACCGCCAGTCGTGACAAAGATTTCGGCGAAGATTGCCAGCAGAAAGATCGTCTGGATCAGCAGCACGATTGTGATTGCGCGGCTCAGGTGCGGCAGCGTGATGAATGCAAAGCGCTTCAGCGGCGGGGCACCGTCCATCTCGGCAGCTTCCAGCTGT
>JBFGFW010000036.1:0-10300 GCA_041579395.1 Sulfitobacter sp. | reverse complement strand
GACCGTGCCGGAAATCGAGGAGATGATTGCCACGCGCGTCGGTGCCTTTTGGGTGGCCGATCTGGACGGGGTTGCGGGATTCGTGACCTATTCGCAGTTTCGATCAGGCCCCGGCTATCGTGCCAGCCAAGAACACAGCATCGTATTGACCGACGCGGCCCAAGGCAAGGGGGTGGGCCGCGCGCTGATGGAAAGGGCCCTGCAGAGCGCCGGTCATCAGGGCCATCATGTGATGGTGGCGGGGATCAGCGCGGCCAACCCGGCCGGCGTCGCCTTTCACAATCGATTGGGTTTCACGCATGTCGGTCGGATGCACGACGTTGGCCGCAAGCGGGGCCAGTGGTTGGATTTGATTTTAATGCAGAAAATGTTGAGCAGGCCCTGACTTCTGCAGCGCAGCACGTTAAGATTGCGCGCATGTCGATCTGGACTCGCATCACCGAAGCCTTGTCAGCCCTCACTGCAGGAGAGGGGTTGTCGAGTGTGTTCGACCGTCTGCGCAGCCCCCCCGAGCGGTCGGTTGCCTTTACCATTGCTGTGGTTGCGTTGGGGGCCAAGATGGCAAAGGCCGACGGGCTGGTCACGCGTGACGAGGTCACCGCCTTTCGCCAGGTATTTCAGATCGCCGAAGCGGACCAGCAGGGGGCCGCGCGGGTGTTTAATTTGGCGCGTCAGGATGTGGCGGGCTTTGAGGACTATGCCACCCGCATTGCGAAGATGTTTCACGAAGACCCTGAAATGCTGCGCGACCTGATCGAAGGGTTGTTTCATATCGCCATGGCCGATGGCACCTATCACCCGAATGAAGACGTCTTTCTGTCCCGTGTGGCCGAGATATTCGAAGTGACCGAAAGTGACTTTGCGTCGTTGCGCGCCCGCTTCGTGCCCGACACTTCGCCTTTGCCGCATACGGTACTTGGGATTGCACCCGATGCCACATTGGCCGAAGCCCGCGCGGCATGGCGAAAACTGGTGCGTAACAACCACCCCGACGCGCTGATTGCGCGCGGCCTGCCGGCAGAGGCGATTGCGATGGCCCAGAAGCGCATGATCGATATCAACCGCGCTTGGGCGACCTGGTCAGCCAAGAAACGCTGATGCGGATCGCGACCTACAACGTGGAGTGGTTTGCGAGCCTTTTTGACGACAATAATGAACTGTTTGACGACGGCGGCTGGTCGGCGCGTCACAACATCACCCGCGCCCAGCAGACCAAGGCGTTGGGGGCGGTGTTTCGCGCGATGGACGCCGATGCGATCATGATCATCGAGGCCCCTGATCAAAGCCGCAGGAACGGCACTGTCGCGTCGTTGGAAAGTTTCGCCGCCCATTTCGGCTTGCGCACCGATACTGCAGTGATGGGGTTTGCCAACCACACACAGCAGGAGATTGCGCTGCTGTATGATCCTGACGTTCTGACGGTGACCCATGCACCGGGGGGTACCCCGACGGGGCCTGAGGGGGCAAAGGGCGCGCCGCGGTTTGACGGGCTGCTGCGCATCGATCTGGATATTGATGCACAAGAGGATCTGGTCGTATTTTCCAAGCCGCCCCTTGAGCTAAGCGTGACGACCCCCGGCGGTTTTGCCTTTCACATGATCGGTGCCCATTTGAAATCAAAGGCCCCGCATGGTGCAAAGAACCAAGCGGATGTGCTGCGCATGGGGATCTCCAACCGGCGCAAGCAACTGGCGCAGGCGATCTGGCTGCGCGGCCGTATTGACGAGCGTTTGGCCGAAAACATGCCACTGATGGTTCTTGGGGATCTAAACGACGGTCCCGGTCTGGACACATTCGAAGACCTGTTCGGCCGTTCTTCAGTAGAGATCGTGATGGGCCACAGAGGGGAAAACGCGCTTTTTGATCCGCATGCGGCGCGGGCGCTGGGGCAGCGGCTTGGGGTGATGCCAACCACATCGCGGTTCTGGATCACCCAAGAAAACCGGTATCTGCAGGCGTTGCTGGATTACATCATGGTCAGCTCTGAATTTATCAGGCGTGGTGCGCGCTGGCGCATCTGGCATCCGTTGGACGACCCGCGCTGCTGGGGCGATCCGGATTTGCGCGACGCGCTGGTTACAGCGTCCGACCACTTTCCCGTGACAATCGAATTTGAGGCAGGGGAATAGCCGTTGATCAATGCTATTCTTTTGGCGCGAAACTGGTCTATGGTTTACCCATGAAACGCATTGCACTGATCACTCTTGTCGCCATCTTACCCGGTTTTGGCCATGCACAAGACGCCGACCCGAATGGCCGTTCCCAGATGGAGAAGGGTGCCCAGTTGTTTCTGGAAGGCATGATGGAAGAGATGGCACCAGCGCTGGAAGGTTTTGCGGGGCTAGCGGAAAAGCTACGTCCTGCGCTGCGGGATTTTGCCAAGCAAATGGGTCCGGCCTTGGGCGATATTCTGGACAAGGTCGAAAGCTGGGACGCGTATGAGCCACCCAAAATCCTGCCCAACGGTGACATCATCATCAAACGCAAGCCAAAATCTGAGCCCGATGTTCAACCCGACCAGCCGCCGGTGATTTTCTTGGACGAAAATCCGCAGATCGAGATTTAGGACTTTACCGTTTTCAGCTGCACCTCGGTGCCCAAGGACAGAGCGAGCGAATTCAGCCGCGCCTCGGCCACTTCGCCGAAAAGGGGCAGCATGTCATTCGTAAGCCACAGCTCAAGCTGCTTCTTCTTGGGGAACCAGCGCAGCGTGCCGCGTTCGTCGTCCTTGGTCATCCACAGCATCGCCCCAAAGCGCATGGCCTTGCCCAGTATCTCGGCGTCGTTGCGGGTTTTTTCGTCAACCATTTCATAGAGGTCTTCAAAGCGCGTGTTCTCGCGCTTGTTGGAGTAGCGGTGCAGCAAGGCCAGCCCCAGAAAGATCCGCTCGGAGTGTTTCAGACCGCCCAGATTGGCGCGGGTGGCGTTGTCAAAGCAAACCTCGGCGCGGTAATCGGGATGCGCGCGCCAGCTGACATCGTGCAGCAGGCAGGCGGCTTTGATCAACCGCAGACGCTGCGGGTTGGCGGATTTATAGAGTGGCAGGATGAAATCATACAGGACCTTGCCAAAACCGGGGGTGCGCGCGTCTTTGGCTTCGGCGAAACGGCAGGCTTCGATCAGCGGATCGCGGTCACGCAGGCGCTGCGGCATCTGTTCGTAAAGCATGCCTTCGCGAATGCCATAGCTGGAAACGGCGATGTCCTTGGGCTTGAACGTCTTGACCAGCCGCGACAGCACTTCGGCAGCAAACGGCACAAGTGCCATCCGGCTGGAGGACACCCCTGTGGTTTGGCGCAGCTCTTCCAGATCGGATTTCCTGATGTGTTTGACGGTGTCGCGTACTGATTTGGCCGTCATCCGGTATTCGTGCAGCACGTGCAGCGGATAGCCGCGTCGCACCATATCAATGCGCGCAATTGCCCGCCAGGACCCGCCCACCAGAAACAGACGGTCGCGCTGCGCCCCCATCTTTTCGGCGAGCCCGGCCATCACGTCCTTGATCAGGGCCTGCCGTGCTTTGGACCCGCCTTGCACATCGCGCAGTTTCAGCGGCCCCAAGGCAGAGGTGACCCTTTTGCCGACGCGCCCACCCCTTATTTCGGCCAGCTCCATCGACGATCCGCCGATGTCGCAGACCAGACCGTAAGCGCCCGGCCAGCCCAACAGCACACCTTGGGCGGACAGGCGGGCTTCCTCCTCGCCGTCGATAACCCAGATTTTCAGGCCAGTGGCGCGCTGCACCTCGTCGCAAAAGTCGCGCCCGTCGGTGGCATCGCGCACCGCTGCCGTGGCCACGACCGTCAGTTCCGTCAGACCCATGCCATCGGCCAACTTGCTGAACCGACGCATCGCCGACAGCGCGCGGGCGCGACCGGGGGGCGACAGATGCCCGGTTTCGGCCATCCCCGCGCCCAAGGCGCACATGATCTTTTCGTTGTAGAAATACGCAGGCGACCGCGCGGCCCCGTCGAAGACGACCAGTCGCACCGAGTTCGATCCGACATCCACCACGCCCACCCGCGCGAGCGCACGTGCAGACGGATCAAGGAACAGGGGTTTGCCGAAAAGGCCCAGATCGGCAACGCCGGTTTCAGGGACAAGTGAGGGCGGATTGCTCGCGATCTGATCTGCCACAAATGCTCCTGCGGGGGCCTTGGTTGGGTGCAAATTGGCCCAGCCATCGGGTAAGGTCAATCGTTAACGGGCGGAGGCGCTGGAAAAAGGCGAGGGCCAAAAGGCCCTCATGACATTCTGGTCTGGAGGGATGGGTGAGCCCACGAGGGATCTGCAGGGGGTGCGGAGGACAGATGCGCCTTCGGCGAGAGTTTTCTTTGGCAAAATGAAGATGGGGGCGTCAGTCTTCGGTATGGGTAAGTTTCGGGACGTCCGACGCACCGGCGGAGCCGCGCCCCGACAGTGACGGGTTTTCCATGAAGAAGCGGTGACAACTGAAGGCGAAAGCGCCCTCTTCCAGCGGCGGGCGGGTGAAACTGCCGTCGGGTGCCATGACCCAGCTTTGCGCCACATCGGCCAGATTGGCGGCCATGATCTGGCTGGTGATCTGGGATTTGACCGTCTGATTTTCGATCTCCACCAATGTTTCGACGCGGCGGGTCAGGTTGCGGCCCATCCAGTCGGCAGAGGAGATAAATACGCGGGATTTCTTGTGGGGCAGGCCGTGGCCATTGCCAAAGCACACGATGCGCGAATGCTCCAAGAACCGGCCGACGATGGATTTGACCCGGATGTTTTCCGACAGCCCCTTGATGCCCGGGCGCAATCCGCAAATGCCCCGGACGACAAGACTGATTTTTACCCCGGCCTGCGAGGCGGCGTAAAGGGCATCGATGACATCGGCGTCGATGATGGAGTTCATCTTGGCCCAGATTTCCGCCGGTTTACCTGCAGTGGCGTGTTTTGCTTCGGCTGCGATCATTGCCAGAAGGCGCGGCTTGAGGGTCAGCGGTGAAATCGCAAGATTGTCCAGCGTATCAGGCTGGGCGTAGCCCGACAGGTAGTTGAACACTTTGGTTGCATCGCGTCCCAGCTTTTGGTCGCAGGTGAACAGCGACAGGTCGGTATAGATCCGCGCCGTGATCGGATGGTAATTGCCGGTCCCATAATGGGTATAGGTGACAAGCTGGTTGCCTTCGCGACGTACCACCGTTGATATTTTTGCATGCGTTTTCAGATCGATAAAGCCATAGACCACATGTGCGCCCGCCCGTTCCAGACGGCGCGACTGGCGGATGTTGGCGGCCTCGTCGAAACGGGCCTTGAGTTCCACCAGGGCCGTGACGGATTTGCCGTCTTCGGCCGCCTCGCACAGCGCCTCGACGATGGGGCTGTCGCGCGATGTCCGGTAGAGGGTCTGTTTGATCGCCACCACATCGGGGTCGCGGGCCGCCTGCGCAAGAAAGCGGATGACCATGTCGAACGTTTCATAGGGGTGGTGCAGCAGCATGTCCTTGGACCGGATCGCGGCAAACATGTCGCCATCGTGGTCGGTGACGCGTTCGGGGATGCGCGGCGTGAACTGCGGCCACAGCAGATCGGGGCGACCGTCGATCACCAGCTCTGACAGATCGGACATGCCGATCATGCCCTCGACTTCGATCACGTCCTGCGGGCGCACGCCCAGTTCAGCCATGACCACAGATTTCAGTTTTTCGGGTGCCCCGGCAGAGTGGGTCAGTCGCACCACCTCGCCCCGGCGGCGGCGTTTGAGGGCAACTTCAAATTCGCGGACCAGATCTTCGGCTTCGTCCTCGACCTCGAGATCGCTGTCGCGCAGCACCCTGAATTCGAAATGCGCCTTGAGCCTGTAGCCCGGAAACAGGCCGGGGATGTTGAGGACCAGCAGGTCCTCCAGCGGCAGGAAGCGGTGGCATCCGGCAGGCGCGGGCAGGGCCACGAAGCGGTCGATTTGCGCCGGGATCGGCAGCAGCGCCTGCAGGGGGCGTTTGTCGCTCAGGCGTTCCAGTTGCAGCGCCAGGGCATAGCCGGTGTTGGGGATGAACGGGAACGGATGAGCCGGGTCAATGGCCAGCGGCGACAAAACCGCAAATACCTGATTTAGAAAGACATCTTCGAGATACGTCAGATCGGCAGCGTCCAGGTCGACGGCCCGTTCCAGCATGATGTTTTGCTTGTCCATCTCTGCCATCAGTTCAAACAGGACACGTTGTTGGGTCGACATCAGCTTGCGCGCGTCGTTGTTGATCAGCACCAGCTGTTCGGCCGGCGACAGGCCATCGGCAGCGGGCGTGGTATTGCCGGCCTGGGCCAATTCGCGCAGGCCGGCCACCCGCACGGTGTAGAATTCATCAAGGTTGTTTGCGGAAATCGACAAGAAACGCAGCCGCTCCAGCAGCGGGACGCGGGTGTTCTCGGCTTCTTCCAGAACCCGCCAGTTGAACCCCAGCCAGCTGAGTTCACGGTTATAGAACCGTCCCGGACCGCTAATGTCGAGACCGTCAAGCACTTGTGCCTGAGGAAACGCGGCTTCAAGGAAATCAGCAGAGGTCATGGCAGCCTTATGGCATGGGATCGTGACAGAAATATGCCAGATGTTGATGGAGTATCGCGCGTCAGGCGCGATTGTCCAGTACCAGCGCGGCAAGCGCCCGTGTCACCGGTTTTTTCTGCGCAAGGCTGGCGGCATCAAGGGCGGCCACCAAATCGCCCGCAGCGGCAAACGACCGCTCCATGCGTGGCAGAAGATAGGGGATCAGGTCGGGCTTGGGCGTCAGTTGCCGGTCGGCCAGCAGCTTGGCCAGTACCGCCATCAGCAGCATGTCATCCGGCGGGTCAAGTGCCACAGACCCGGCAGCGCCGATGCGGCTGGTCAGATCCGGCAACGACAGATGCCATTGCGGGGCAGGGGATGACCCGGTCAGCAGCAGGCTGCCGCCTTCGGCCAACACCAGATTGTGCAGATGAAAAAGCGCGGTTTCGGCGCGGCTGTCGCCAGCGATCCGGGGAACGTCTTCCACCGCGATGCATGTCCGCGCGAGGGCGGGAATATCAGCATCGCCCAAAGCTGCGGCGTCGATAATCTGCGCACCCACCAGCGCGGCCCAGACATGGGTGAGGTGGGTCTTTCCCGATCCCTGCGGGCCGGTCAGCACAAGCTTGCGCCCTGCCCAATCGCGCCATTGGTCGATCATCGCTGCCGCAATGGCGTTGGACGGTGCGACAAAGAAATCATCGCGTCCCAACGCCGTGCGGCTGGGAAGGGCAAGGCCTAATTGTTTTGCCATGTCAGTCGGCCTGCCGGTCCTTGGGAATTGTCGCGGTGCCCTGATACAGCGCGCTGTCGCGGTATCGGTCCGTCGCAAACCGCGCAACCACGCCCATGGATGCCGCGATGGGTACGGCCGCCAGCATGCCCACGAATCCGAACAGGGAACCAAAGACCGACAACGCCAGAATCAGCCACACCGGGTGCAGCCCGACGGAGTTGCCGACCAGCTTGGGCGTCAAGAAATTGCCCTCTGCGACCTGGCCCAGGACAAAAATGCCAGCGACCAGACCGATGGACACCCAATCGCCCCAGAATTGAAACAGCGCCAGACCAATCGCCAGCGCGCCGCCCAACACCGCCCCCAAATAGGGTATGAACGTGACCAACCCGGCGATAAAGCCAACAACAAGTCCGAACTGCAGACCCACCAGCATCAGCGCAATGGCGTAATAGGTGCCAAGGATCAGGCACACCGTTCCCATTCCGCGGATGAACGACGCGAGCGTTTTGTCGATTTCACGTGCCAGATGGCGAATTACCGGTGCGTGATCGCGTGGCAGCAGGGTGTCGATTTGTGCCACCATGCGGTCCCAGTCGAGCAGCAGATAGACGGCCACGACGGGAACGATGACGAACAGGATCAAGATATTCAGCAGGGACGCCGCCGAGGCGAGGGCAGTGTTCAACAATTCGCCGCCGCGTTCCTGAATGGTGGCGGCTATGGAATTGATCGAGGTGCGCAATGTAGACCCTTCGACCAACAGGGTCGGGAAACGTTTGGTCAGGAAATCGGTGAAGTTTCGGGCAAGCTCGGGTGCCACCTCGAACAGGTTGATGGCCTGGTTGACCAGCGTCGGAACCACAAGCAGCGCCATCAGCACAAAGATCAGGATGGCAACCAGCGTGATGAAGGCCGTGGCCATGGCCCGGCTGAGGCCAAAGCGTTCGAGCCGGTCTGCGACGGGGTCCAGAAAATAGGCAATCGCCGCGCCAATCAGAAAAGGCAGCAGCACATCTCCCGTAAACCACAGAACGACAAGAAAAATCGCTCCGGCGATTCCCCAGTACTTTAGCTGTTCCTTGATCGGCAGGCCCATAGGCTTTCTCCGCATTTGTTTAGGCTGACATCGCGCAGTGGAGAGAAATTTTCAAGGCCTGTGTCGAAATCAGGCCGATCTGCCAGAGGGTGCGGTCGAAGCCTCCGGCGGGGATTTTAGACCATTTGGAAGCGGGCGCGGTGCGCGCCAATTGATTTCAAAGTTTGTCATTCTGCCGGGGTAGGTAGTGTCACACCCTGCAAGGTGGTTCAGGTTCATGCACCGCAATTCAGGTTGCCCCGATGGCGTTGAGCTTGGCAGGCATGATGCCGCAGCAGGTCACTTGGGAAAATGGCTTGGGTGGGAAAGGTGAAAACAATGGATATTCCTTGCCGTCGGGGTCGACCACCCAATTGCCAGTGGACCAATTGGCGTAGGTTTGTCGGTTTTGGGGCGGTTGCCGTGGCGTCTTATTTTGTCTTGGGGCTGCAAACAATCTGAGCAATGCCCATGCAACAGGGATGTGGGTCGCTTGACAAGCACCGTGTAGGGCCCGTCACTGAGGGGCACACAAGGAGACCCGATATGCGCAGCGATTTTGACCGAGAACTGGAAGAGCGTCTGGTGCGCTATGCCGAGATTGACAGCCAAAGCGACGAGACGAGCACCACCCGCCCGAGCACCGCAATTCAGTTGAACATGTCGCGGTTGTTGGTGGATGAGCTGACGGCGATGGGGGCTGGCGATGTAAAGCTGACCGACTACGGCGCTGTGCTGGCCACGGTGCCCGCCACCGTTCAGGGCGCGCCCGTGATGGGCTGGTGCGCGCACGTCGATACCTCCCCCCAGTTCAACGCGACGGGGGTCAAGCCGGTGGTTCACCGCGGTTATGATGGCGGAGAGATCACCTTTGCCGATGCGCCGGACCTGCGGCTGACGCCGCAGATTGCGCCGTTTTTGGGCGAGAAGCTGGGCGAGGATATCATCACTGCCAGTGGCACGACCTTGCTGGGAAGCGATGACAAGGCCGGGGTGGCGATCATCATGACGGCCGCGCGACATCTGTTGGAAAACCCCGAAGTACCGCATGGCAAGATCCGTCTGGCCTTTACCCCCGACGAAGAGATTGGGCGTGGCGTGGATGCGCGGCTGCCTGCCGATCTGGCCTGTGATTTCGCCTATACCTTTGACGGGTCCAAACCCGGCGAGATCGAATACGAGAGCTTTTCGGCGGATGCAGCGGTTGTCAAAGTCATTGGCGTGTCCGCGCACCCCGGCTGGGCCAAGGACAGAATGGTGAATGCGCTGCATCTGGCGGCCAAGATCCTGATGACGTTGCCGCATGTCACGATGACGCCGGAGACGACGGAAGGCCGCGACGGGTTCATCCATGCGACCACGTTCAAGGGCGGGTCATCGGAAGCCGAGATGAAGTTTATCCTGCGTGATTTCGAACGCGAAGGGCTGGCTGCCAAGGGCGATTTGCTGCGCAAGGTATGTGACGCGGTGCAAGCGTCGGAGCCGCGCGCCGAGGTCACCTGCGAGATCACCCCGCAGTACCGCAATATGCGCTATTGGCTGGAACTTGACATGACTCCGGTTGATCTGGCGCGGGATGCGGTGCGCGCGGCGGGGATGGAACCGGTATCGGTGGCCATTCGCGGCGGCACCGACGGGTCGCGGCTGACGGAATTGGGGGTGCCGTGCCCGAACGTGTTCACCGGCATGCAGGAGATACACGGGCCGCTGGAATGGATTTCGGTGCAGGATATGGCACGCGCGTTGCGTGTGGCGCTGGAACTGGCCAAGCGGGCAGCGGCTGGACGTGCCGAGTAGATTGGGGCGCTGCCCCAAACCCCGGGATATTTAAGAGCCAGAGAAGCGAGGGTGTTGGTGATTGTTTCCCCGTATGCTTTGGCATAATCAGGTTTCAATTCAGCCTGAGAGGATCATCATGCGACTGTCCCGTTACTTTCTGCCCGTACTCAAGGAAAACCCGTCGGAGGCGCAGATT
>JBFGFW010000035.1:0-10415 GCA_041579395.1 Sulfitobacter sp. | reverse complement strand
GACATTGACTGTAAGATCGCGACCGGCAAGGCCGGTGTGCGCATAGCAGAGGTGGCAAGAGAGTTGAATGCCGATCTTATAATCGTGGGTGCCCACGACACGAGCGCGGTTGACTACTTCTTGGGATCGACAGCATCACGGGTTGCGCGCCGCGCGCCGTGCTCTGTCTATATTCTCAGGTCTGCTGTATCAGGACAAAAAAACCAGCCTCATGACCCTTAAGGGAAACCGTTTGTGATATCGAAGAAACCGACAAAGACAACGTTGCCGCACGCGACGGGTGCCAATGCCAAGGATATCTCGGCTCCGGGTCAGGGCGACGGCACCTCCTTGACCGACAAACCCTACGAGCCTCGGCGGTTGTCCTATGCGACCACTTTCACGGACCCGGTCCAGCAGACCATTATTCAGGTGATGGAATTCCTTACCGCCAAGCCGGCTTTGCTGCGCCGGATCCGCCGCTTCGAGGCGATGGGCGTGCCCCATGGTCAGCAGTTCTGGGGGCAGGCGTTGGGTGTAATGGGGATCAACATCCAGACGCCCGAAGACGAAATAGCGCGGATTCCGCGCACCGGACCGCTGGTAATCACCGCAAATCATCCGCATGGGTTGGTTGACGGAATGGTGATGGCCGAAATCATCGGCCGGGTCCGCACCGACTACAAAATCCTGACCCGGTCGCTTCTGACCGGCATCGCCGAGATTGACGGGTTCATGGTGCCCGTGCCCTTTGCCCACGACCCTGACGCGCTGCGCAAGAACATCGAGATGCGCCGTGTTGCCATGCGCCATTTGGCGGACGGCGGGGCGATTGCGCTGTTTCCTGCGGGTGTCGTGGCGTCTGCCGATGATTGGTTCGGGCCTGCCGTTGAGCGGGAATGGAGCGCATTTACAGCGAAAATGATCCAGCGATCGGGCGCAAGCGTCGTGCCGCTGCGATTTACCGGGCAAAACAGCCGCGCATATCAAATGGCGTGCCGTGTGTCGCCAACCTTGCGGCAAGGACTGCTGCTCTACGAAGTGCGCCACGCGCTGAACAAATCCCAACGGCCCATCGTCGGCGACCCGATTCCACCCAAAGACATCGAAGGCTGGGCCGGTGATCCGATGGGTTTCATGCGCTGGTTGCGATCAAAGACGCTGGAATTGGGATAGTTTGGCGGGGCAACAGTCATTTTTCCAATGCCGCGGAACGCCACTGGCTTTCACGGCAAGCCACCGATCCAACTGCATATTCCCCCTGAAGTACCCCTCGCGGGTAAAACATGCGACACCTAAGGCAGTCGATAGTGTTTGGCACTTGACGCTGTTTCCGCAAAGGTAAGGGAAAAGCTGCGGCAATCGGTTCGACGAGGAGGGATTCTGTAATGGCAGAAATGGGCGAAAAGCGCATTCGGACCCGCGAAGACATCGCGCAGTTCGAGGCCGACATGACACTTGAACAGCGTCTGCCTGAGCAAAGTATTCTGGATGTTTTCATCGCTAGTGCCACGCGCGATCCGAACGCGACGGCGATCACCATGCTGATGACGGGTGATGTGGACGAAGTCCCCCGGCGTGTGACTTACGGTCGGTTGCTGGGGATGATCCACGGGGCGGCCAACATGTTCGCGGACCTGGGCGGGCCAGCGCCGGGGGTGGCCTATATGCTGCCGTCGCTGGTCGAAACCTATGTGACGCTCTGGGGGGCCGAAACTGCGGGGTATGCAGTGCCGATCAACTTCCTGCTGCAGCCCGACAGCATCGCAGAGTTGCTGAAGGCGTCGGGTGCGAAGATTCTTGTGGCGCTTGGTCCGCATCCCCAGCTTGATATCTGGGAAAAGGCGGTGCATCTGCGCGATCAGATTCCTGGCCTGATTCTGGTGCGGGTGTCGCCGCCTGGTACCCCGCCCGAGGATGGCGTGGTCGATTTCGGCACTGCATTGATGGCACAACCGCAGGATCATCTGACCTTTGGTGCCGCGCGCAGCGGCGATGACGTCGCGGCCTATTTCCATACCGGGGGCACAACCGGCGTCCCGAAACTTGTCGCGCACACCCATCGCAGTCAGCTTGTCGCGGGGTTTGGCGGGGCAGTGATGTGTGGCTACACGCCCGATGATGTGTTGACGGCGACGCTGCCGCTTTTTCACGTGGCGGGCACGATTGTTGCCGGACTTAGCGCGTTTATGGCGGGCGCTGAACTGATCGTCATGTCGCCCGCAGGGCTGCGCAATCCGGCGATTGTCAAAGGGTTTTGGCGCTTGGTCTCTCAGCACAAGGCGACCTTGGTCGGCGGGGTGCCAACTGCCATTGGGACGGTGTTGCAGGTGCCAATTGGCGACAACGATATTAGCCGACTGCGCGCAGGTCTGACCGGCGCGGCGTTGCTGCCGCCAGCGGTGGGCGCACGTTTCAAGGAAGTGACCGGGTGCCACCTGTTCGAGGTTTTTGGCATGACTGAAGCGTCGGGATTGGTCAGCATTGACCCGCTGTGGGGCGCGGGGGGCGTCGGGTCGGTTGGCTGGCCATTGCCCTACACGCAGGTCGATGTGATGCGCCAGAACGCCGAGGGCACTTTGGGAGAGGTCTGCGCGCCGGACGAGATCGGCGTTGTGGTGGTGCGCGGCCCGCATGTCTCGCCCGGCTACCGTGACCCCAAGCACAACAAGGGCGTCTTTGATGACGGTCAGCTGAATTCCGGCGATCTGGGGTACAAGGACGCACAGGGGCGGGTGTATATCGCAGGCCGTTCAAAGGATCTGATCATTCGAAGTGGTCACAACATCGACCCCGCAATGATCGAAAACGCCATGGCCAGACATACTGCGGTCGCGGTGGCCGCCGCCGTTGGTATGCCCGACGCCTATGCCGGAGAGCTGCCTGTGTGTTTCGTCGAATTACATCCCGGCGCGGTGGTCAGCGACGAAGAACTGCATACCCACGCCCAAACGTCGATTGATGAACGCCCCGCCTGGCCAAAGCAGATCATCATCGTCGATGCCGTGCCGCTGACCACGGTTGGCAAAATCTATAAACCAAGCCTGCGATGCGATGCGGCCCGGTTGCGAATAAGTGACGTGGTTCAAAACGAGTTGGGCTTGCCCGATGCCGGCGTCGACGTCGTGGACGGGGGCGCACGGGGCATGCAGGTGACCGTGACGCTGACCGACGCGGATCGGCATTCGATACCTGTGGTTGAAAAGGCGCTGGCCGCCTATCTCTTCGAGGCCAAAGTACAGGCCATCTAGGCGAACTTCATTTGCGTGGGGCTTTTTGGCCTTTGTGAATTTTCCTTTTTGTTGTTAATTTAATGTCGGGGCACAATCCCCTATAATTGGTTTCACGATGTCCTTGCCGACTCGCTAAACAGATTTTTGGCGGACACACTCCAAAATAGTTTTTCCCCGTCAGGCTTTACATCGAAGGGTGCGCGCGTTCGTAGGCTTTCCAAGTTTACGGACTGAATCTCTAGGTAAAGCGACTAATTTGTATTAAACTTTTATATTATCGCTCGCTTGAAATCATGTCGGTCAGGTCTGTCAGAATGAAATCGCAAGACAAGAACCCACTGAAAATCCGAACTGCGGCGATCGCGTTTGCAGATGTGGCCAATTATTCGCGCCACATGACCGATGATCACATGAAAACCGTTAGATCATGGGCATTTTTGCGTGACACGATCCTTTTGGACGCGCTTGAGGCGCATTCAGGGCATGTCATCAACGAGGCGGGCGACGCGCTTTTAATCGAATTCAGCAGCGCAACCGATGCGGTGTCTTGGGCGTTGCGGGTCCAGAAAACCATACGGGAACTGCCGCAGACGGAAAAGACCATGCACCTGCGCATTGGCATCAACGTTGACGATGTCATCGACAACGGCGAGACAATTCAATCAGATGGGGTTATTGTCGCATCCCGCATTCACCAGCTTGCCGCGCCCGGCGAAGTTGTGGTGACGCAGGTCACACGCGATCTCGTCAGGGGTCGTATTTCCGCGTCTTTTCGGGATCTGGGATCGCCCCCGCTCAAGAATATCGACCGGCCCGTGCGGATCTACGCGGTCGAAGAGAAGTCAGAGCAATCCGCGCTCGTTCGCCCACATGTCAGCTGGTCTTCGCGTCCCACCCTTGCGGTGTTGCCGTTTCGGGATCAGGCTGGCGATGACGCCAATCGTTATTTCGGCGAAGGCATCACCGAAGACATCATCGCAGGTGTGTCGCGCAGCCGGGCGATGTTCGTCGTGGCCCGGAATTCAACGCTGCAGTTCGCCGACAGTAAACTGCGCCACAAGGAAATCGCCCGCGTTCTGGGCGTCAAATACCTGCTGACCGGGTCAATTCGACGACAATCGGGCAAGCTGCGCATCCATGCAGAGCTGACCGATGTGGACCACAACCGCACCATCTGGGCCGATCATTTTGACGGGGTTTCAAAGGACATCTTCGATTTTCAGGACCGGATCGTCTCCAGCATCGTGGCGGCCCTTGAACCCAAGGTTCTGCACGCCGAAGCGTCCCATCTGGGCGCACGTCCCACTGAAAGTCTGGATGCCTACGACTGTGTTCTGCGGGCGTTGCCTGAACTCTACCGCGTCGAAAGGTCAGGCTATGCCGAGGCGCTGTCGCTTTTGTCGCGCGCGGTCACGTTGGACCCAGGCTATGCGCAGGCCCACGCCTATTTGGCCTGGAGCCTTAATTTCGTGATCGCCGAAGGCCGTTCAGAGGACATGGGGGAAGATCGCAAACGTGCCCTTTATCATGCGAGACAAGCCGTAAATCTTGATCCTGAAGATGCGCTGAACCTGACCGTGCAGGGACATATCCTAAGCTTTCAGCAGGGCCAACCGCACGAGGCGCTGGACATTCTTGAAGACGCCTTGCAACTGAACGAAAATCTGCCAATCGCGTGGGCGCTCAGTGCCACCAGCCATGCCTACTTGGGCAACGCTGATGAAGCGCGGGAACGTTTGCAGAACGTTTGGCGTCTGACGCCGTTTGATCCGCTGAATTTCTTTTTCTGGACGGCCGGCGGGCTGACCGAATTCGTCGCAGAGGATTATGAGGTCGCGATCCGACTGCTGCAGCGCGCCCGGCAGGCAAAGCCGCATTTCCGCGCGTCGCTCAGGTTGCTGGCCGCGACGCTGGCACTGAACGGGCAAAAGGCCGAAGCCCGCGAGGTCGCCCGCGAACTGATCGTAGAGGATCCTAGTTTCTCTATTACCGACTTCATGGCGACCTATCCATTGAAAAGCGCCAACGCCCGGGAACGCCTCGTGCTTGGGCTCAGCTCTGCCGGCTTGCCTGACAAGGCTGAAAAGCGGGTCGATTCCACCGCTCCGCTGCGCTCGGTGTCAACATCGTAACATATCAAGTTTTGCATTTTTAGAAGGACCATATTTTAACCAAGGAGATAGATCATGACGACATTTGGATCAGGTTCCGGGCGTGCTGCAGCATCCGGTTTGGGGGCAAGTCAGGGGCTTGGTCTAGGATTAGGGGCTTCACGGGGCCTTGGGCTGGGGTTGGGACTTGGCAGCGGCCTTGGGCTTGGCAGTGGTCTAGGTCTGGGCAGCGGTTTGGGTCTGGGCAGCGGCCTTGGACTTGGCAGTGGCTTGGGTCTGGGGAGCGGTTTGGGCTTGGGTCTGGGTCTTGGTCTGGGAAACGGGCTGGGCTTGGGCAATGGCTTGGGTGCGGGTTTGGGGCTTGGCGATACGCCCTATCCCGTCGGTGCCATCCCTGTCGGTGCGGATGGCGGCATCGGGCTGATCCGCAGCTATTACGCCACGCCGATTGAACTGTCGCTATTGCCGTGGGCGTTGGATTTCACGCCCGACAACGCCGGCGTGTCGCCTTTTCCGCTTGAATTCATCATCAACCCGTACCAGCCCGGCATGACATCGTTAGAGTGGACGACCGAAGATTGGGATCCGGCACTGCGGTTCTGGACCCTGCCATTCGATCCGCACATGACCGAATGGCTACGGGCGGCGGACCGGTCTGAACCGGCGACGTTGGCGGCGCTGGAATTCGCGGGGCAATGGAGCAAGTGGCTGCCCGATAGCCAGCAAAATCCCGGGGGCATCGACCCCGAGACCAGAAACTGGCTGGAGCGGGATGATCTGAAATGGCAGCGCGACAATGACAATCCGGCCCCTTTCGACTTCATCAAGGTGGAGTTGGAGCAACTGGTCTATTACATGCAAGACGACCGGCAGAATTATTTGGTCGAATGCGATGTTCAGGCAGACGGATTACCTGCCTATCTGATCCACTTTCTGGGCATCAATTCCTTTGACCATCCCTATACGCTCAAGCTGATTGATGCCGGACTGGCCTTGGGCAATGTCGCCTATATGGCCTACAAGGCGCATTACAAACGGGTGCGACCGTCGATCTTGCGCCCCGGCCTGACCGTACCGTTCGGGCCCCCCGCGCATCCGGCTTTTCCCAGCGGTCACTCGTTCCTGTCGCATTTGATCTCGCTGCTTCTGCTGGAGATTCCGGGCATTTATTTCCGCTATGGGGTGCTGCGCGAGGATGACGATGGCAACGATCCCGCCTTCGTGCCGCCGTCGCCGCAAGACGGTCATCTGCTGCGCAAGCCAAGGTGGGACGATCTGCAAGGCACCGATCGGATCAAGTCACCTTTGCTGTCGGTCGCCCACCGCATCGCCATCAACCGCGAAAGGATCGGTGTGCATTATCCGTCGGATTCAACCGGCAGCCGTCATCTGGCCGCCGGCATCTGGGACGCATTGATCAACCGCCCCGTACAGAATAATCCGGTCGCAGCCGTCGTTGATGCCATCGATTGCCCAACTTTGCTGACCCTTCTTTCCCACGCAAAGGCCGAATGGCCCACCCCTTGGGGGCCATCGCCCGCGTGACGCCTGCTAGGGCCGGACGACCCTTAGGCCAAGGTTGTTGTCGTTGGCGACAAGATCGGTCAGCGCACGGGGTGTCCGCGGCAGATCACCAGCGGCAACGACTTTGACGCCCAAAGTGGCGTCCGGGTCCGTGTTGGCCCGGTCGTTCGGGCAGGTCAGTTCGTACAGCACCAACATCATCGGTGCGGCTAATGCCGGTGCCTGTCCCTGAGCAGCAGCAATCGCCGCGTCCAACGCGGGATCCGTGAATCGTTGGCTTTGGTTCGCGGCAAGGGTCGGAATGTTCTTGCTGAACACCTTGGTCCAGTCGATCTGTGCAGCCAGTTCCCATTGATCCGCAGGGGCAGAACCCACGATGCCGACCCAGACCCGAAGTTTGCAGCTTTTCGCTTGATGCGGCCCACGGTTGCCAAATGTCAGCGGCCACCGCGCCTGCCAAAGCGCCCCGGCGGACCAATCCAGCGACACCGGGCAATAGCTGCCGGGGCCATAACTAAACCGATTGCCGTTGATCATCTCGAACGCCGGGCGCTGGTCCTGCACATAGACGTCCACCGCAGGTGGCTTGCCAGGTCCGTTTACCGTCTGCGCCCCGTCTGGGACGAACATGCCTTGCGTCTCAAATGCCCATCGGACGGTTTTGTGGGTCAACCCGCCTTTCCAACCATCAGCGGGCAGGGCAGGGGCGGCGTTATCCAGCGGATGCGACACCATCGACAAGCTGCCCGCCTGCAAAAGACCGGCATCCTCTAGCCCAAGTTCAAGCATTTCGGCCTTTGAGGGGGACTGCGCCATTCCTTGAATTGCGCGGATCAGCAAGAACAAGGTCAAGAACGACGCGCGTTCGCGCACATAGGTATCGGGCGCATTGCCC
Source organism: Sulfitobacter sp. (assembly GCA_041579395.1). Taxonomy (GTDB): domain Bacteria; phylum Pseudomonadota; class Alphaproteobacteria; order Rhodobacterales; family Rhodobacteraceae; genus Sulfitobacter. The sequence continues at coordinate 2,673 of JBFGFW010000035.1, read as the reverse complement.
GCCATCGTATCACCACCAAGGGCGCGATAAAGCCGGAACAGGGTCGACGACAAGATTTGTTCCGTCAGATAGCCTTTGGTCTGATCGCACGCAGTCGGCGGTGCGTCGATAATCGATCTGTTCAAACCCCCGTACCACGCCCATCCCAGCGTTGGGGACCGGTCATGGCGACGCGTCGAAAAGACGAACGGATAGGTAATGCCACGAAAGCTTTCGGCCACGTTGTTCCGCCGGTCGGCCAGACGCGAAGTTGGGTCACAGCCGATGGCGGCCATCGCATCGCCAGGACTGTGCGCGAAATCAAACTCAAGTTTGCCGATCCGCGCCGCCAGCAGGTAGTGGCCAAACTCGTGCAGCATCCAGCGCGTGTCCATCGCGATGCCAAGCGGCTCTGCCCAGGTCCGTTTGCCGTCGGCATGCAAAGGCCGATCCCAGCGTGACATCTCGGCCAGCGCAAGGTTCATCCGAATGGCTGGTCGCTCGGGGGCACCGGTTTCACTGCAATCAAAGGCAACTTGCGCATTGACCGTTTTGCCGTCCCTGCCCGGCCCCGGTGTGATTCCATAACGATAGAATATCTGAAGATCGGTCTTGGCGCGCACAACGAACGTCGGGGGCTGAATGCCGAAATCGGCCAGCAACTGAAAGAAATCCTTGCTGTTGAAATAGGCGCTCAGCGCGGAAAACGTGTTTCGCCGGGGGGGTAACTTGTTATTTGCGGGCAGATGGACGACCTTGGTCTTGTCGGCATTTTGCAGCTGTTTTTTGTCTTCGGGAACGTATTGGGGACACAGGCGCACGTTGAACCCTTGGTTTCCCAGCGTCAGATCCTGTTCAAACACAGCGATTTCGCGGAACCGGTCCAAAATTTCGTCGGTGCGGGTGGGTCGGCGCAGCGCCCAATCATAGGGCCTGTCGGGATGTAACGGATCTGCCGGTTTGATCGATCCGGGCGGCGTTTGCGGAAACACCAGCGCTTCGCCCAGTCCCACATGCGTCACCAAAGAGCTGACTTCGGTCTTGAGCAGCTCAAACGGCGTTCTAGACGGTTGCGTTGTGTCCAACTTGATTGTGCTGACGACCTGATAACTTAACGGGTGCGGGAACCGATCAAGCGCACCGCGCGCTTTGTATGTCGCGTGGATGATAACGCTCTTGTCGTCGTCAAAGGCGTGCCGATCGGTACTGCTCGCAAAGTTCTCCAGCCTCAACGACTTTGGCAAGACCAATACCGCTGACCCGATCTGATCGAAAAGGGTTCCTGTTTCCCCCGTCAACTGCGCGATCAACGCCTCTTGGGTTCGCAGCCGTTCGGCGTTTTCTGAGAACCCACGAATGGTTCCCAAGGTTGACCAGCTTAGCTCGCCGACGGTTGGGTATTCGGCGGTCATGGACCTGATCGTGACCGTCACCGTGTCATCCAAAGGGTCGGTGGTCGCTTTTTCCACCAGCATAGGCACGCGCACACCAAAACGCGTGCCACCAACGTCGCTGACCGTGTCTGGCAATTCCGCCGCCACCATGATGATCGTGGCGGGAAGTTGTTGGTTTTGGTTGCGTGACAGGTTCCACGATGCAAGATGCGGCGGATTTGACGGGTTCGATGCACCTACGGGTGGCCAGACTTCACGCCATTGAATCAAATCAACGCTTGTTTCATCCGGCACAAAGCTGTCCGTCCAGCCCGGTGGAAAATCAAGCGATCGGTCTGGGTCTTTCAGAAAATCGCGCAACTCCTTGAGATAGTTTGAGGCGATTTGTCCCAAACCGCCGGCAACTGGCAGTTCCGATGTCATCTGCGCCACATACGGGACCATCGCATGGGCAACCAAACGCGATGGGCGCGCTGATCCCTTATTCTCCTTTTCGAAACGAAGCCAATCATCCGGCCAGGTGGCTGATTTATAAGGCATTGGTGGCCAGGTGGGATCTGTGACGGACATTTAGCTGCTCCCTATCTAATAAAAAATATTTGAAAATGACTTGGGGCAATGATGCCGCAGCGTAGCTTATTTTTCGCAAATTCGATAGGGACGAGTACAAGGGGTACTGCGAGGCAGGGGTCGGCTTGGCTGTGCTGCACTTGGCGCATCCTTGCCATAAGGCCGATTGACGATCCGCTAAGCGGTGCCCGCGCCGCGCGGTTTCCCGCCATTCTCACGAAATCGTTGAACGCCGTCTGGCCCCCGACGGATTGACAGGCCTGCCCAACTTGGCCAATTGTTCGGCATGATTTTTGGAAACAGCATATCCGAACTGCTAAAGACGCTTGCGTGTTTTGCGTTTGCGGTTGCCTTGGTGCTTTTCCCACCGTCTGCATCGCACGCGGCGACCGGCATGCATGGCGATCATCAGTCGATGTCGGCCAGCGTCAATCATGCGGCCAAGGATCACGATCATACGGCCGCGCCAACGCACCTTTCGCATGATAAACATGGCCACGATGCGGGCACGCATGACGCCGATCATGCGACCGACCATTGCTGCAACGGTATCTGTGTTATTGCGGTGATGCACGAGGACACCCATGTTTTCGCCAATCAGCCCGCAAGTGGTCGGTACTTGGCTCTGGATGCCCAAACGACATCGGTTGAACCGTCTGATTTCCTGCGGCCTCCCCAACTTCTGATCTGATGCACGGGCCCTTAGAGGGCCTTTTCTGCGTGCACAATT
>JBFGFW010000034.1:0-10509 GCA_041579395.1 Sulfitobacter sp. | reverse complement strand
GTGAAGACCGATGTTGATTCCACGCGCTACAATCCAAAAGCTGATGTGCGGTGCCATCATGCGCCCGTCCGGAAACGGCACCGCACCGGGGCGGATCGTCTCGAACGTCCATTCGCCGGTGTCGTAGTCGCCCGCCTTGCGGCCCCATCCGGTAAAATGCGGATCAGCGGCCCCGCGGGGGTCGTTGTTGGGATAGATGCCGTTCGCATCGGCCTGCCAGATCTCGATCATCGCGTCCTTCAGCGGCGTGCCGGTACCATCATAGACCGTGCCCTTGACCGTGATGCGGTCGCCTTTGGTATCGGCGGTCACTATCGTAGCGCCCAGATCATGCGGATACACTCCGGCGATGTTGCAGAAATTCGGGACGCAACCGATGTGCACGTAGGGCCCCGCCGTTTGCGACGGGCTTTCCTTGAGGTGGGTGAGGTTCTGCATCAATTTCCCTCCTTGCGGTTTTCAAACAGAGTCGATCTGCGCCCGCGCAATACCATGTCGAACTTGTAGGCGCGTGCATCCATCGGAATGGTGTTGTCCATATCCAGCGGCGCGATCAGCTGCTCAATCGCCTCGCGCGACGGGATCGTGTCGACAATCGGGCATTTCCAGATCAGCGGATCGCCCTCGAAATACATCTGCGTGATCAGCCGCTGCGCAAAGCCGGTGCCAAACAGCGAAAAGTGGATATGCGCCGGGCGCCAATCATTGGCCCGGTTGGGCCAGGGATAGGGTCCGGGCTTGATCGTGCGGAAGCTGTAACCACCGTATGCATCGGTGATCGTGCGCCCGCAGCCGCCGAAATTCGGGTCAAGCGGGGCAAGATAGCCTTCCTTCTTGTGCCGATAACGCCCGCCCGCATTCGCCTGCCAGAATTCCAGCAGCACACCCGGCACGCCGCGCCCGTTCTGGTCCAGCACGCGGCCATGCACGATGATGCGCTGGCCAATCGCCATTTCTCCGGGGGCGGCATAGTTCAGGATCAGATCGTTGTCCAAAGCGCCCAACAGATCGTGACCGAAAACGGGGCCCGTTTGCTCGCTCAGTGTGGTGCTCATGGAAATGGGGGCTTTTTGCGGAGATCGGACCACACTGGTCTTATAGCTCGGGGCAAGACCGGGCGGATGCCAGCCACGGTCGCGTGGAAAGAAGCCACCATTTTGATCGGTCATTGATCGTCTTCCATCTCTTCATAGGTTTGTTTGGCCAGCTTAAGCGCGTGATTGGCCCTTGGCACCCCCGCATAGATCGCCACGTGCTGAAACGCCTCCATTACGTCGGTCTTGCTGGCACCGGTGTTGGCGGTGGCGCGGATGTGCATGGGGATTTCGTCAAAGTTGCCCGTGGCCGCCAGCAGGGCCAGCGTCAGCATGGAACGGTCGCGCCGGCTTATCCCATCGCTGGCCCAGACGGTACCCCAGGCCCCTTCGGTGATCAGCGCCTGAAACGGCTCGTCAAATTCTGTCTTTGCGGCCTCGGCTCGGTCCACATGCGCGTCCCCCAGAACCGCGCGGCGGGTTTTCATCCCGGCGTCATATCTGTCTGGCATCGTCTATATCCTTTTCAGGGTTGACCCATCTGCGCGCAGCGCCGTCCCTTTGCAAAAGGCCCCCAAGCCCACAAGATTTCAACCAAAAACACGACACTGCCGCTAAAAAACTGGGCATGCGACGACTAATCCGCAAAAAAAGCCACGGTATGATCACCGCCTTCGGCACGGTGCAAACACAAAAAACCGCCCCAATTCCAAATGGGTCTAAATCCCGGGGGGATGGCCGTTTTGCGGCCATGGGGGCTGGCCCCCTCACCGTGCTTGCGGCTTGACAAGAACCTTCCTTTTCGGCCTCCTGCACGAAACTTGAAAAGGATCAGCCAGATGATGAAAACCCGTGCCGCCGTCGCCGTCGCAGCTGGCAAACCTCTCGAGATCATGGAGGTAAACCTGGAAGGCCCCCGCAAGGGCGAAGTGCTTGTCGAAATCAAAGCCACGGGCCTGTGCCACACGGATGAATTCACACGATCCGGCGATGATCCCGAAGGCATTTTTCCCGCGATACTGGGCCACGAGGGCGCGGGCGTGGTACTCGAAATCGGCGAAGGCGTCACCACGCTTGAGGTCGGCGATCACGTGATCCCGCTTTACACCCCCGAATGCCGCGAATGCGAATATTGCCTGTCGGGCAAAACCAACCTCTGTCAGGCGATCCGCGTCACCCAAGGTCAGGGCCTTCTGCCCGACGGCACCACGCGCTTTTCGATGCTGGATGGCACGCCGATCCACCACTACATGGGCTGCTCGACCTTCGCCAACCACACCGTCATTCCCGAAATCGCGTTGGCCAAGGTCCGCAAGGACGCGCCCTTTGACAAGATCTGCTATATCGGCTGCGGCGTCACCACCGGCATCGGCGCGGTGATCAACACCGCCAAGGTCGAAATTGGCGCGCGCTGCGTGGTCTTCGGCTTGGGTGGTATCGGTCTGAACGTGATTCAGGGGCTGCGCCTTGCCGGGGCGGATCAGATCGTCGGCGTTGATCTGAACAACGACAAGGAAGAAACCGGGCGCTATTTCGGCATGACCGATTTCGTGAACCCCAAAGACGTTGAGGGTGACCTGGTCGCGCATCTGGTCGAACTGACAAAGGGCGGTGCAGATTACACCTTTGACGCCACCGGCAACACCAAGGTGATGCGCACAGCACTTGAGGCCGCGCACAAGGGCTGGGGCGAGTCGATCATCATCGGCGTGGCCCCTGCCGGTGCTGAAATCTCGACCCGTCCGTTCCAACTGGTCACGGGCCGGGTCTGGCGCGGCACGGCCTTTGGCGGGGCCAAGGGGCGCACGGACGTCCCCAAGATCGTCGACTGGTACATGAACGGCAAGATCGAGATAGACCCGATGATCACCCACAAGCTGACGCTGGACCAGATCAACCACGGCTTTGATCTGATGCACGCAGGCAAGTCGATCCGCGCTGTCGTCGAATTCTAGATCCGTTCAGCACTGCCGATGAGACATGTGCCGGCCCTGACAAGGCGGCGCAGGTCATTCTGCCTCCCCGGCAGTCGGCGACCTTCAATTGATCCACAAAATTGCTACTATCGCGTGTCGCGCCCTTTACCGGGTGGGACAGCGTGTTAGTCTGTGGTCACCGAATTTGAGAGGGCTCCGATGAAGCTGACTGTGAATGGCACCCTGCACGAGGTGGATGTCGAAGACGACATGCCGCTGCTGTGGGTCTTGCGCGACACGTTGGGGATCACCGGCCCGAAATACGGCTGCGGCATCGCGCAATGCGGGGCCTGCACGGTGCATATCGACGGCATCGCGGTGCGGTCTTGTCAGGTGTCCGCCGGGGACGTTGCCGGGGAAGTCACAACCATTGAAGGTCTGGGCACCCCTGCGGTCCGCCACGCCGTGCAGGACGCCTGGATCGACCATCAGGTGGCGCAGTGCGGATATTGCCAGTCAGGCCAGATCATGCAGGCCGCGTCGTTCCTTGACCTCAACCCCGACCCCACGGACGCCGAAATTGATGCAGCGATGAGCGGAAATTTGTGCCGCTGCGGCACTTACCCGCGGATCCGCGCCGCCGTCAAAACCGCGTCGACCAAGCTAAGGGGGGTCTGACCATGGGACGCGCAAAGACCATCGCCCGCAGAACCTTTCTGATCGGATCAGCCGCCATCGTCGGTGGCGTCGCCTTCGGCACGTATCTTTACAAACGCGAGGGCACCAACCCCTTGCTGGCAGATTTGTCCCCGGGCGAAACCGCGATCACCCCCTATGTCAAGATCGACGCACAGGGCATCACGCTGATCACCCCGCGCGCCGACGTCGGACAGGGTGCGTGGTCGATGCAGGCGCATCTGATCGCCGAAGAACTGGATATCGATCCTGCCACCGCAATTCTGGCACCGGGCCCGGCCAGCGCGATCTATTACAATGGCGTCGTCGGGGCCGAGGCGATGCCGATTGCCGCCACGTCCGACACGTTGCTGGCGCGTACCGGACGCGGTGCCGCCGACGTCATGGGCAAATTTCTGGGGCTGCACATCACCGGCGGGTCGTCGACTGTGCCGGATATGTACGACCGGTTGCGGATGGCCGGGGCCGTGGCGCGCGAAACGTTGGTCAAGGCGGCGATGATCCAAACCGGACTGCCGCGCGACCAGCTTACGACAGAAAACGGCTGCGTGGTGATGCCGGACGGGTTGAAAATCGAATACCTCGATCTGGCAGCCGCCGCCGCCGAGATTGAACCCGTGCGCGATGTCACCCTGCGCGATCCGGCGCAGTGGCGCTATCTGACCAAGCCGCACCAGCGCACCGATGTGGTGGCGAAATCGACCGGCACGCAGACCTATGGGATCGATCTGCAGATGGACGGCATGTTGATGGCCACCACCCGCACCAACCCTGCCATCGGTGGCGGGATGTTGGGGTTCGACGCGACCGCTGCACGCGATATGCGAGGGGTCAAAGCGGTGCTGCCGATCCTTGGTGGCATTGCCGTGGTTGCAGATAACACCTGGCGCGCCTTCAAGGCGGCGCAGGCAGTGGACTGCGATTGGGGGCCTTCACCCTATATCGGCAACACGTCGGAACAGTTCGCAGCGGTTGCTGCATCCTTTGTCGATGACCACCAAGACAGCCGTTTCAAGGATGAGGGCGACGTCACTTCCGCCCTGCAAGACGCGCAGGTGATCGAGGCAGAGTACCGCATTCCCTATCTGGCGCACGCCCCGTTGGAACCGATGAGCGTGATGGTCAGGATGACGCGGGACCGCCTGGACATCTGGACCGGCACGCAAATTCCACGCTTCGTTCAGGCCAATATGGCCAAGCTGACCGGGCTCGACGCGGATGCGATCCATGTCCATGTGTTGATGTCTGGCGGCAGCTTTGGGCGACGTCTGGAAGACGACTATATCCGTCAGGCGGTCGAGATTGCGATGCAGATGCCCGACACACCGATCAAGATGGTCTGGCAGCGCGAGGAAGATTTCACCCATGATTTTCCGCGCCCACTGGCGATAGCGCGGGGCAGGGGCGCGGCATCGGACGGAGGGTTGGCCGCATTTGATCTGTCGATCGCGGCCCCATCGGTCGCCGAATCGTCGCTGGCGCGGCTGGGGCAACCGGCCATCGGCCCCGACGTGGCAATTGTTGCGGGGGCGTGGGACCAGCCGTTTGAAATTCCCAATTACCGGGTGACAGGCTACCGCACGCCCGCGATGGTGCCGATCAGTTCCTGGCGGTCGGTTGGCGCATCCGGCAACGGGTTCATGCACGAATGTTTCATGGACGAACTGTGCCACGCAGCCGGCCTGGATCCCTTGGCGGAACGCATCCGACTGTGCTGGCACGAGACGTCGCGCAAGGTGCTGGAAGCGGTCGGCGAAATGTCGAACTGGGGCAGCGATCTGGGGCCAAAACGGGGCCGCGGCCTTGCCTTTACGCTGTCCTTTGGGGTGCCCGTAGCCGAAGTCGTCGAGGTGACGCAAACCGATGACGGCATCCGCGTCGACAATGTGTTTGTCGCCACCGACGTGGGCCGTGTTCTGGACCCCGTCAATTTCGAAGCACAGTTGCAAGGGGCCGTGATCTTTGGCCTTGGCCACGCGATGAACTGCGAATTGACCTATCTCGATGGCGTCGCACAGCAGGAGAATTATCACGCCTACGAAGGGATGCGTCTGTACCAGGCCCCGCAGATCTTTGTGCAGGGGTTGGAAAACGGCGACAAGATCCGGGGCATCGGTGAACCCGGTGTGCCGCCCGCAGCGCCCGCCCTGGCCAACGCGATCTTTGCCGCCACAGGCCAGCGTATCCGGGACCTGCCGCTGTCCAACTCGATCGATTTCGTATGAGGACGCTGCTGCTTGCCCTAAGCCTTGCCGCACCTGCAGCCGCGCAAGATCAGCCGTCGCGCAGTGAGGGACTGGCGGCGTGGGACCGGATATTCGCCGTCACCGCGCACCCGCGTTGCAGCAATTGCCATGTCGGTGATGACGGGATTCCGATGTGGAATGGTCTGGGTTTTGGTACGGACACTCCCCATGGCATGTACATCCGTGCTGGCGAAAGCCGTGTCGGGGCCGAAACGATGCCCTGCAGGACCTGCCACGTCTCGGCAGTTTCGGCCAATGCCACGCCGCACGCGCCGCCGAAGATTGACGATGCCTGGCGGTTGCCGCCTGTCGAACTGGCCTGGCACGGCAGGGCCAGCGAAGAGGTTTGCGTGCAACTGCGCAACCCCGACACCAATGACGGATTTGAGATGGATGCGCTTGCGGAGCATCTGGACACGTCGGCGTTTGTCGCGTGGGGGTTTACGCCCGGTGCAGACCGCGAGGCACCCCCGGGCAGCCTGGATGATATGATCAAGGCGCTCGGGCTTTGGGCCGCCGCCGGAACGCCCTGCGCCAGCGATTCCCAACAGGCAGGCGGCGACTGAAACCACTTGACCTATCGGCGGTGCCCTTGTTCGGTAAGCCATGGATATTTTGCACAACACCCGCCCCGCCGACTTGACCGGACTTGATGAAATGCCCTGGCCTTCGATCGATGCGAAGGCGGCGCAGACTTTGGTGGCGCGTTGCCCCGTTGCCGCCGAAACCCCGCTGTTGGACGCCGAAGCGCTGGCAGTCGAGGCAGGCGTGGCGCAGGTCTGCGTCAAGGACGAACGCGGACGCATGGGGTTGGGCAGCTTCAAGGCATTGGGGGCCGCCTATGTCATCGCCTGCGACAAGGAACGCGGCGATCATCGGGGGCGTACCTATGTCACCGCCAGCGCGGGCAATCACGGCATGTCGGTCGCGGCAGGGGCCAAGGCGTTCGGCGCGAAATCCGTGGTCTATATCGCCGAAACCGTCCCCCAAAGCTTTGCCGAGCGATTGGCCGATCAGGGCGCGCAAGTCGTCCGCGAGGGTGCCACCTATGAGGACAGTATGGCCGCTGCAAAGGCCGCCGCCGACGCCAACGGATGGGCCTTGCTGTCGGACAGTTCATGGCCCGGCTATACCGAGCGCCCGCACCGCCTGATGGAAGGGTATCTGGTGCTGATGGCCGAAGCGATTGCGCAGATGCCAACGCCGCCGACGCATATTTTCCTGCAGGCGGGCGTGGGCGGGCTGGCCGCATCCTGTGCAGCACTGGCGCGGCAGGCGTGGGACGATGCCCCCTGCATTGTCGTGGTCGAACCCGACGCGGCCGCTGCCTTGCACGGGTCGATCAAAGCGGGAAAACCCCATGAAAGCAAAGGCCCCGTCAGTGATATGGGGCGGCTGGATTGCAAGATGCCATCGCTGATCGCGCTGAAGGGGCTGGCGCGCGATGCGGATGCGTTTGCCCTGATCTCGGAAGCCGAAGGGCAGGCCGGGGCCGGCACGGCAATGGTGGCCGGACTGGCGTCCAGCCCGTCAGGTGCTGCCGGGATCGCGGCACTTTTGGCGCTGTCGGACGCCCAAAAGGCAGAGCTAGGGATGACCGCACAATCGGTCGTGCTGACGGTGCTAAGCGAGGGGCCTGCCAGTTGACGCGCGGCTTTGAAACCGGCGAATACAAGGCGCGACTGGCCCGCGCCCAGAAAATGATGGCAGCACAGGATCTGACGGCCCTGTTGCTGACGACCGAGGCCGAAATCAGATATTTCACCGGCTTTCTGACCCGTTTCTGGGAAAGCCCAACGCGGCCGTGGTTCTTGGTTCTGCCCGCGCAAGGCGATCCCATCGCGGTGATTCCGTCGATCGGCGCGGCGCTGATGGCACATACGTGGATCAGCGACATCCGCACCTGGCGCGCGCCGAACCCGCAGGACGACGGGGTCAGTCTGCTGACCGACACGCTGAACGAGGTGTCCGGAACAGGGCGCATCGGCGTGCCGTCGGGACCGGAAACCTATCTGCGGGTGCCGCAGAATGACTGGGCGCGGATCACTGAAGGTGTCGCGGGGGCGTTTGTGCCAGACGACGGGATCACGGCGCGCCTGCGCGCGGTCAAGTCAGACGCGGAAATTGCCAAGATTGAACGCGCCTGCACGATTGCCGGACGTGCATTTGCCCGCGTGCCGGAAATTGCGGGGAAAGGGCGCACGCTGTCGGCGGTGTTTCGGGATTTTCAGGGGCTGTTGTTGGCGGAAGGCGCGGACTGGGTACCTTATCTTGCGGGCGGCGCGGGCGTGGACGGGTACGGCGATGTGATCTCGCCGGCCAGCGACACGCCGTTGGCGGCGGGCGATGTGTTGATGCTGGACACCGGTGCCGTCTATGACGGTTATTTTTGCGATTACGACCGTAACTTCACGCTGGGCCCGGCATCGTCCGTGGCACATACCGCCCACGCAAAGTTGATCGATGCCGTCGATGCCGCCGCTATCATCGCGCGCCCCGGCACGACCGCAGCCGAACTTTTCGCCGCGATGGATGAAATTGTGACCGGCGGAGCAGGTGGATCGGATGCTGGGCGTTTGGGACACGGGCTTGGCATACAATTGACCGAAGGGCTGTCGCTGATCCCGCAGGATCACACGGTGCTGGTGTCGGGCATGGTCCTGACGCTGGAACCGGGGATTGAGACATCGGAAGGCCGGATCATGGTCCATGAAGAAGACATCGTCATCACTGAAACCGGTTGTCGTTTTCTAAGCCCGCGCGCTGGCCCCGATCTGACGGTGCTGACGTGAAATTTCCCTACGCCACAGTGCCACAGCTTGACGCCGCACTTGGCCTCATCGTGCTGCAATCAGATGAAACGCTTGAAGGCGACATGCGCGCCATGTTGCGCCAAAACACGCAGTGCTATGTCAGCCGGGTGCCAAGCGGCGACACGGTGACGTCCGAAACCCTTGGGGAAATGGCCAGCCACCTGACCGCATCCGCCGCTCTGCTGCCCAAGGCCGCGCGTTTTGTCAGCATCGGGTACGGCTGCACATCTGGGTCCGCCGAAATCGGATCGGCCCGTATGGCGGGGTTCATCCGCGAGGGTGTTCGGTGCGACCACATCACCAACCCGCTTGGCGCGTTAATTGCGGCGTGCACGGCATTGGGCGTCGGCCGACTGGCGCTGCTGTCACCTTACGTTGCCGAGGTTTCCGCCAAACTGCGCAGCGCGCTTTCGTCCGCTGGCATAGAAACCCCCGTGTTCGGCAGCTTCGACGAGGCGGAGGAAGCCAAGGTCGTGCGGATCGACGCAGGATCGATCCTGAAAGCCGCAACCGATCTTGCAAGCCAAGGCCAGGTAGATGCGATTTTTCTAAGCTGTACCAATCTACGTACGCTTGGTGTCATTGATCAGATCGAGGCGCGGACGGGCCTGCCCTGCCTATCCAGCAATCAGGTGCTGGCATGGGACATGACGCGGCAAGCGGGCATGCAAGCGCAGATACCGGGGCGGCTGGGAAGGATTTAGCGCGACTGGCGCTGAGATAAGGTGAAATAAGGCACCGACCAACTTGAAGAACCACAGATTGCTGGCTGCGCCCCACTTGACGACCGTTTGCCTATGTCTTACCTCGATTAAAGGACCGCGGGCGTTGTGTAATGGTTAAGACCTCAGTTTTCCAAACTGAAGATGCGGGTTCGATTCCCGCCGCCCGCTCCAACATTTCCCCTCTGCATCACTAGACTGACTGGCCGCGCCGCGCTTCGGACCGGCGGTTTGACGGACACAGGTCTTGACCCCGTCCGGCGCGCAGGCGATGACGTGACAGTTTTTAAAGGAGGTCTCATGGCCAGCACCCCTACGCCTGCTCCCGCACGGGAAGAACGCGAGAAGTCGCGCGAACTGGGCGCATTGCGGGCGTTGGTACCGTTCATCTACCCCTATCGGCCGCTGATGTTCGCGGCGATTGCCGCATTGGTGGCGACGGCAATGATCTCGCTGATGCTGCCGCTGGCTGTGCGCGAGTTGATTGATAATTTCGGCAGCGCCGACACAGAGCTGCTGGACCGGTACTTTATTGCGGCACTCGTGGTCGCGGCTTTGCTGGCCGTGGGCACTGGCCTGCGCTATGCGCTGGTGACCCGGTTCGGTGAACGCGTCGTGGCAGACATCCGCAAGGCGGTGTTCGACCGTGTCATAGGCATGAGCCCGGCATTCTACGAGCGGATCATGACCGGCGAGGTGCTGAGCCGGATTACCACGGACACCACACTGATCCTGTCGGTGATCGGGTCTTCGGTGTCGATTGCGCTGCGCAACATGCTGATCTTCAGTGGCGGGCTGGTGCTGATGTTGGTCACATCGCCCAAGCTGACGGCGATGGTATTGCTGATCGTACCTCCCGTGATCGTGCCGATTTTGGTTCTGGGGCGCAAACTGCGGACCATCAGCCGCGAAAACCAGGATTGGATCGCGGCCAGTTCCGGCAATGCTTCAGAAAGTCTGAGTGCGGTGCAAACCGTGCAGGCGTTCACCCACGAGACCGCCAGCCGGGGCCAATTCGCGCAGATGACCGAAGCGTCCTATGATGCGGCGCGCCGTCGGATCAAGACGCGTGCGCTGATGAC
>JBFGFW010000033.1:0-10584 GCA_041579395.1 Sulfitobacter sp. | reverse complement strand
CATTTCGCCGGGTTTGTACAAAAATATCAAGAACGTCGCCATTTGCGTCAATTGCCCGCCACAGCCAATGTTTCTTGCCACGGATTGTGGTCACGACTTCGTCCATGTGCCACTTGTCGTTCGGTCGCGGGCGATCTCTACGGATGCAATTTGCGAAATGGCGACCAAAGCGGTTTATCCACAGCCGGATTGCTTCACGGCTTACAATTACGCCCCGTTCGGCCAGCAGATCCTCAACGTCAGCTGTGCTCAACGCGAAGCGATGGTAAGCCCAAACCGCGTAAGCAATGATCTCACGAGGATAGCGGAAGCCCTTTAGGTGGGGCATATGGTTCGGTGTTTTCATAACTTTGGCATAGTGCTGTCACGCCGTGCAAACAACTTGGCAATACCTGTCCAGAACCTGCGCGACCCACCCTGCCTGTGCCGCCGTGAACTGCCACCCAGCATCAACGAAAACCGCGATCTCGTGATCGTGCCCGGCCCAGACGGCCAGCGCATTTGCTGCCACCAGAAAACGGTCGCCCTCCGTCACCGTGGCGGGGGGAGTGGCCTGGTCGGCAGAAAGAACGGCAAGTTGCACAACCGCGTCCAGTTGCCGAAGCGCTTCGTTGTGGGTGACATGCTTTTGCGCCTGCGACGGCTGAAGATAGGGCAGTGTCAAAATGGGTGAACGATCGGTCATATATGCGCTCCGTGGCTTGGGCATCTGTTGAAATGCAAGCTGCGGCAAAGCGGTTAACGGCCCCTGACACCTGCGTACGCCGGAACGCCATTTGCCTATCCCCTTGATCAATGCTTTTGTGTCAAAAAATGGGACGGGGTATATGACAGACAGCTTGAAAATCGAAACATCCGGCGGCGTGACGACGATTGCGCTGAATGACCCGAAAACCTTGAACGCGCTGACCCCGGCATTGGCCAAATCGTTGACCGCCGCACTGGGTGTCGCCCAAAACTCTAGCCGCGTGATTATCCTGACAGGATCGGACCGCGCATTCTGCTCGGGTGCCAACCTTCAGGCGCGACCAGGTATAACACCTGCCGATCTGGATGCGGGCGCATCCCTGCATGAAGCGTACAACCCGCTTATGATGACCATACGCAACCTTAATGTACCGCTGATCACCGCCATATCCGGGCCTGCGGCGGGTATCGGCGCGTCACTCGCGATGGCGGGTGATTTGGTGGTTGCGGGTAAAAGCAGCTATTTCCTCGAAGCGTTCTGCCACATCGGCCTTGTCCCGGACGGCGGTGCCACATGGATGCTGGTGCGCAATGTGGGCCGGGTGCGTGCGGCTGAACTTGCCCTGCTTGGCGAAAAACTACCCGCCCAGCAGGCGTTTGATTGGGGCATGGTCACCCGCGTCGTCGACGACGCCGCCGTGATGTCGACCGCCCAAGGTCTTGCGCAGCGGCTTGCCACCGGTCCGACCCACGCATTGGGGTTGATGCGAAAATTACTGTGGGAAGCTGGCGATGTCGGCTTTGACAACCAGCTAGCCGCCGAACGCGATGCACAATCGGCTGCGGGCAAACACCCCCATTTCGCTGAGGGGGTCGCAGCTTTTCTTGAAAAACGCAAAGCAACATTCGAATAGGAACATGCCCATGCTCGGCCCCCTAGATGGTCTGCGGATCATAGAATTCGCGGGCCTCGGCCCCGGCCCTTTCGCCTGCATGATGCTTGCCGATCATGGGGCCGAAGTGATCCGTATTGAGCGCCCCGGCGGCACGCGCGGCGGCCCGGAAAGCGACGCATCAACGGACATCCTGCTGCGGTCTCGCAAACGGATCGCTGTCGATCTGAAATCCGAAACCGGCACCTCCGTCCTGCGCGATCTTATCAAAACCGCCGATGGTCTGGTCGAAGGGTTCCGCCCCGGCGTAATGGAGCGACTGGGCCTTGGCCCTGACGACATGCTGATCCTTAACCCCAAACTGGTGTATGGCCGCATGACCGGCTGGGGTCAGACCGGGCCTCTGGCCGACATGGCAGGCCACGATATCAACTACATTTCCCTCAGCGGGGCCTTGCATGCGTTTGGCCGCAAGGGTGAAAAGCCAACGCCCCCGATCAACATGATGGGGGATTTCGGCGGCGGTGCGATGATGCTGGCGTTTGGCATGGTCGCCGCGCTGTTGAATGTCCAGCGCGGCGGCAACGGCACAGTCATAGACGCGGCCATGACTGACGGTTCGGCCCTGCTGATGGCGATGATCTATGCCTTCAAGGGGCAAGGTTGGTGGCAGGACGAACGCGGCGTGAACATGCTGGATACCGGCGCACATTTCTACGATGTCTATGAAACGAGCGACAGCAAATTTGTCTCTGTGGGCGCAATAGAGCCGCAATTTTACGCCAAACTGCTAAAGCTGACGGGCCTTGCCGATGACCCTTCGATGCAGCCCCAGAACAACCCTGCCGGATGGGATGGCATGCGCGACAGGTTGGCCAAGGTCATCGCCCTTAAAACCCGCGATGAATGGGATACCGTGATGCTGGGCACGGACGCATGTTATGCGCCGATCCTGTCGCTGAGCGAAGCGCCCGATCACCCGCACAACCGCGCCCGCGAAACTTTTGTCGATGTCGGGGGCACCGTGCAGCCCGCGCCAGCGCCACGGTATTCAACCTTGGAAACAATCCCGCCAGAAATGTCTGACGGGCAGACACATACGCGTGAAATCCTGACGCAGCTTGGTTATTCCCACGACAGGATTGACGAGATCCTGCGCAGCGGAGGCGTGTCCTAAACGAAACGAGGGGCACCGCGAAAGATTCGTATCCCCTGGATATGATGTAAATGTACAAAATCTGAAATCCGAGGGTTATACTACCAGCAAGATCATCACGGCGCGGTGCGTGACGCTTATCAAGATCGGGATCAAGGGCTTGACACATCTGACAGGCACAATTGCGGTGACACAGGTATGAGCCTGCTGATTCCAGCCTGGATTGGCGGGGCACTGATGCCCGTCGAAAAACTGGAGGTGCATCGGCGCGGGCTGCGTCACAAGGCGGTTTCGGTCTTTGTGATGCGCGGTAGCGAAACGCTGATCCAGCGCCGGGCACTCTCCAAATATCATACGCCGGGCCTGTGGGCGAACGCATGCTGCACCCATCCCTATTGGGATGAACCGGCCTTGGCCTGTGCCAAACGGCGGCTGACGGAAGAGCTGGCGATCACTGGCCTGAGCCTGATCCACCGCGGTCAGGTCGAATACCGCGCGGACGTGGGCAATGATCTGATCGAACACGAACTGGTCGAGATTTACACCGCCGAAGCGGTGGCCCTGACCGACATCACCCCCAACCCGGTCGAGGTGATGGACACAGCTTGGATCGATCTTGACGATCTGGCGCAACAGACCCGCGATACCCCCGAACGGTTTACGCCATGGCTGCAGATTTATCTGGCCGACCATAGGGGCAGCATCTTTGGCGCATAATCCGGTCGCCGGTCAACAATCTGCCTGATTCAAAGATCATAAACGGCCCAATCGAGCCCATTGTGAGGCGACTGAAGCTCAGGTCGCGTTCTTTGGGGGATGCATTAATAATGCCCACGCCTTGTCACCGCGCCTGCGCCAAGATCATATCCGCCGCCTTTTCCGCAATCATGATCACCGGTGATGCGGTGTTGCCCGAGATGATCTTGGGCATGACAGATGCATCCACGACCCGCAGACCGGTCATGCCGTGCACCCGCAACTGCGTATCGACCACAGCGCGATCATCAGACCCCATTTTGCAAGTGCCAACCGGGTGAAAGATCGTGGTGGCAATATTGCCCGCTTCGCGCAACAGATCCGCGTCGTTGGCAACCTGCGCGCCGGGCAAAAGCTCCACCGGGTCATATCGCTGCATGGCTTTGGCAGTCATCAATTGGCGCGCCTGCTTGATCGACGTCAACGCCACCATCCTGTCGCGTTCGGTGCTAAGGTAATTCAGGCGAATGTCAGGCTGGCGGTTGATGTCACGGCTGTCGATATGCGTCGCGCCCACTGAATCGGGCCGCAAATTGCACACTGAAACGGTGATCGCCGGAAAGGGGTGTAAAGGGTCACCCAGCTTGTCAGTCGACAGCGGTTGCACATGATACTCCAGATCGGGCGTCTCCAAACTGAGGTCACTTTTAGTGAACATACCAAATTGACTGGGTGCCATGGACAACGGCCCGCGTTGCGTCAGCGCGTATTGCAGGCCAATCCGGGCCTTGCCCCAAACGCTGTTCACGATCTCGTTCAGAGTCTTAGCCCCGGTTACCTTGAACACGGTTCTGATCTGCAGATGGTCCTGAAGGTTTTCGCCAACTCCTTTCAGGTCGTGCTGAACCTTGATGCCCAGATCGATCAAACGCTCGGGCTGACCAATCCCCGACAGCTCAAGCAGCTTGGGCGAATTGATCGACCCGGCGGCGAGGATCACTTCGGCCTGCGCCGTGGCACGCGTGGTCTGTCCCTTGTGGTCAAACATCACCCCGATGGCGCGCTTGTTCTCGACCAGAATTTGCGTTGTGTGCGCTTCGGTCAACACCTTAAGATTTTGGCGCTTCATAACGGGGCGCAAGAATGCCTTGGCGGTGTTCCAACGCACGCCATCCTTCTGATTTACCTCAAAAAAGCCGGAGCCTTCGTTGGTCCCTGAATTAAAGTCCGGCGTTGGCTCTATGCCGAACTCTTTCGCGCCTTCCTGTACTGCTTCCAAAACGTCCCACCGCAGCCGCTGGCGCGACACTTTCCATTCTCCGCCAGAGCTGTGCAGCGGCTTGTCGTGATCGTGGTGGTCTTCGCTTTTCAAGAAGTAGGGCAGCACATCGTCCCAACCCCATCCGGTGTTGCCCATCTGCCGCCAGCCGTCGTAATCAGCCGCCTGACCGCGCATATAGATCATCCCGTTGACCGACGTGCAGCCGCCCAGAACTTTACCCCGCGGATAGGCCAGCGCGCGCCCGTTTAACCCCGGTTCGGCCGCCGTTTTCATCATCCAGTCGGTACGTGGGTTGCCGATGCAATAGAGATACCCGATCGGGATATGCACCCAGTGGTAATTATCGCTCTTGCCAGCCTCAAGCAGCAGCACGCGTGTTTTCGGATCAGCGGAAAGCCGGTTTGCCAACACGCACCCCGCCGTGCCACCGCCCACAATAATATAGTCAAATTCCACGGCATCATCCCTTTGATCGCGGCATCTTACCCCGGTGCCAGACCGGGGCAACGGGATAAGTTTTTTCTGGACCACTCTCGCGCGCTCCCCTAACCAAAGGTGCAAAGCTGTTTGAGGGTTGTCCATGATACTGTGTTGCGGCGAAGCGTTGATCGACATGATCGAAATTGATGGCGCGTTCCATCCACATCCTGGCGGCGCGGTGTTCAACACGGCCATAGCCCTTGGACGACTGGATCAGCAGGTTGGGTTCCTGTCGGGTCTGTCGCACGACATGTTCGGGCAGATGCTGCGCGACACGCTGACTGCCAGCCATGTCGATACATCCCACATCATCCTGTCAGACCGCCCCACCACGCTGGCATTTGTGCAACTGACCGACGGCATTGCCAGCTACACGTTCTACGACGAAAATACTGCAGGCCGGTCGCTGCATGCCTGCGATCTTCCCGCGATCCCTGCCGAGGTTGGCGCGCTTTATTTCGGGGGCATCAGTCTGATCGGGCTGCCAGCGGCTGATTTCTACGCAGCCCTTGCCCTGCGCGAGGCGGCAGATCGCGTGATCATGCTGGACCCCAACATTCGCCCGCAGTTCATCACCGACCCCGCCCCCTATCGCGCACGACTGGCCACAATGATCGCGACCTGCGACATTCTGAAGGTATCCGATGACGATCTGCACTGGATCATGCCGGGCGACGCCGCGATCAACGACAAGGTCAAGGCGCTGCTCGCCGAGGGGCCGAAGGTGGTGATCGTCACCAAGGGCAGCGACGGTGCCGCCGCCTTCCTTATCAGCGGTGGCTGCGTCGAGGCGTCTTCGCGCAAGGTCGATGTCATCGATACGGTGGGCGCTGGCGATACGTTCAACGCGGGCGTTCTCGCAAAGCTGTCGGCGATGGGGTGCCTGACCAAAGCGGGCATCGCGGCGCTGACCCCGGACGATGCAATGGCCGCCCTGCGTCTGGGGGCCGAAGTCGCGTCGATCACCGTATCGCGCGCCGGTGCCAACCCCCCGACACAAGCGGACCTGTCACAGGACGTCTGACGCGTCTTCGTCGTCTGGTAACGGGGTAAAGATCAGGAACGTATCGGCATCTGACCTGCGCACATGAATTTCGGCTATGCCCGTATCGCTTAGTTCGGGTTGCGGCGGGCATGGGTCTGTCATGACTCTGCAACTGATCAATGTGCGTCCGGTCAGATACTCAAGTCGGAATGCAAGCGCCTCTCGGGATTGGATACCGGCAGCATCCGCCGAAGCAATCTCGGTCGGGTCGCCGTATACATAGGCGTTCCCGTCCAACACCGCCATTTCCTGAGCAAGCTTATTTGTGTCCGCCTGCCACCCACGGAATTGCCCGTAGAACAGAAAGATCTCGATGAAATAGACGCCGATAATCAAAAGGACGGCGTTGCGCCCCAATCGCCCGTACAGCCCTTCTTTGGCGCTAAGCAGTTGAACGGCGCGAACAATCGCAAGGGCCGCGAAAACCCAGGCGAAGATGAACGCCCGCGGCGGTACGACGACGCCAAGTTTCAGCACCTGCACCACGACCAGTGCAATCCCCACAGCAAGACCCGCCAGCAAATACAGCGCCTCAAGCGGGGCATGTTTGAGTAGGACCAACAGTGCGGCAACCAGCAACACAGGGATAAAGCCAATCAGCGGGGCAAAACCAAATCCGTTGCGGTGAAATATGATTTTAAAGGTTTTTCCCAGTTTTGGCAGGTTCTCGATCATCCCGGCAAGTCCATTGGCGGCGGTCGGTTCACGCCACTCCGCGACCGGCACGCCAAAGACGCCGTGCACCTGCCAGTTGATCGCATAGACCGTCAGCACAGCTGCCACAAAGCTGATGCAGAACAACGCCATCAGTCCCGTCAAATCGCCCAAGGACCGATCTTTGGTCTTGGAGATACACACGGCCAACAGCAACAGCGGATAGGTCGTATAGGCCATAAAGCTGACGATGACAAAGATCGGTAGCAACAGGCGCAGGTGATAACTGGACAGACGACACCCCAGAAACGCAAACAGCGCCACGACCGCAAGGCCGGGGATCAGGGTGTTGAACCACAGCGAAATCAGCATGGCGGACGGCGAAACCATCATGATCAAGGCCAGCACCAGCGTGAACCACGTGACCCCCTTTGGCCCGCTTGCCACCACCGCGAGGGACGCCACGAAGACCGCCCAAAGCCCCTGATACACCGCAAAGTTCAACCATGACGGCGTCACGACGCTGCGCAGGTGCCAGATGTAGTTCAGCCAGCGCCCCTCGTGCAGTGTCTTGTTCCAAAAGGCAGGCGCATCGGCAAAAAGCGCTGGAAAATCATCGTGGCGGATCATCGGATCGGCAAGATTAAGCGCCGACATTACAAAAACAGCTACCAGCGTGACAGATAGCGTCGGCCAAAGCTGCAGGCTGTGGGTATCTTTGGTTATTGCCATGTTGGTCGCCAGCGCCGCTGTCATGCAGACACGCGGCCATTCGCCTTGGCGCGGCGGGCGCGCATCGCAAGCACCATCGCGCGGGCCTGCGCGATAGACGTCACCAAACCACGGGGCAACGTGTTGACCACCGCAAGCCGTATCCGCCAAACCAGATTGCCCGCGTTTCTGACGGGCTGTCCGGCGGCCACTTCGGTCTTCAGGATGTCATCCGGCAAACCAGCACGGCCTGCGGCATTGACGTACAGCACCGCATTATAGCGATACCAAGGTGCGATATCGGTGTTGTCTTTCAGATGTGGACGCACGCAATCAAACGCAACATAACCGCGTGCGGCAAACAGATCTTGCCAGAACGACAGCGGTTGTTCGTTCACGTGAAATTCTCCGCCTTGTCCTGTCACGGCTGCCGAAAACAGCACGCGATCGGACGCCGCAGTCAAGCTGTCGACCAGCGTCTCGGACGCTTCGGTTGGCAGGTGTTCCCCGACCTCAAGGCTTTGGGCCAGATCAAAGCGACGGCCCGTCTTGACCGGCTTAGTCAGGTCAGCGGCCAGAAAATCCTCAGGTGCCACGGCCAGTTGCTCGCGATTCACGTAATCACCATCAACAGCCAAAACATCGGACGCACCAGCGCGCTGCCATTCATCCAACCACACGCCGCGCCCACTGCCCAGATCGATCACGCTGGCAGGCCGCAGCTTTGGAAAGAGCAAAGCAATCAACGGCTTGGCGGATGCCCGCGCGCTTTGGTTGATGTAGTCAAAGAAGGTGTCGTTGTAGATATGGCTCATGGTGTGATTTCCGTTCTAGAAACAGGTGATGCAAAAACCCACAGGGTCATGAAAATGTAATTCTGTACCGGCAATGTGATCGTCACGATCAATGCGGCGGCCCAGTTGGGCAGCCCCGCCAGCGTGGCAATGGGCCCGGTGATCAGCGACGATGTGACAAAACCCAGGCCAACCATCACGAAAAATCGGATGATCTGCGCGCGGTTGTTCAGCGGCTGGCCAAAGGTAAATCGCGCCTGCCCCGCGTATTGCAGCAAGATCGCCAGAAGGAACGCGGTCCCGTTTGCCAAACCTTGCGCAAACCCAAAGGCCAGAAAGGCCAGATACAGCAGGACATAGGCCAACGCCGTGCTACCTCCGACAAGCGCAAAGCGCACAGATTTATAACGCAGGACCGACATCAGGCACGCTGGCGCAGCGCGACAGGTGCCACATCGCGGGCTTCTTCGCTGACGAAATAAAGCGGTCGGTTTTTCGCCTCGACGTAAAGCCGGCCGATATATTCGCCCAAGATGCCCAATGTCAGCAGCTGCGCGCCGGAAAAGAAGCTGACCGCAAGCACAACAGACGCCCAACCGGGCGCGGTTTGGTATACGATCAATGAATAGATCACATAGACGGCCATCAGCGCCGCCATCAGCAGGCTGACAAAAGACAGGCGCGTGGCCAGCTTCAACGGCTTGGTGGAAAACGCAGTCATCGCGTCGATTGCAAAGCGCATCATTGCGCGGAACGGATATTTCGTTTCGCCCAGTTCGCGCGGCGCACGGATATATTCGATGCCCACCTGACGAAAGCCCGCCCAGGCGAACATGCCGCGAATGAACCGCGCTTTCTCGGGCATTGCCAGAACAGCATCCAGAGACTGGCGGCTCACAAGGCGAAAATCGCCTGTGTCCTGCGGAATTGGGACATCGGACATCGCGTTCAGAAATCGGTAGAACAGATGCGCCGTCGTCTTTTTGAACATCGTCTCGCCACGGCGTTCGCTGCGCCTGCCATAGACCACATCAAAACCGCGATCCATCATGAACATCATGTCGGTCAACAGTTCGGGCGGGTCCTGTAAATCGGCATCCAGCATGAAAATCCGGTCGCCTTGTGCGGCTTCCAATCCGGCCGTCAGCGCAATCTGGTGGCCTCTATTTGCGGACAGCTTTAGTCCAACCAATTGCGGGCACATGGCCTTGGCCGCCTCGATTGCCTTCCAGGTCGCATCGGTTGAGCCGTCATCGACCAATATGATCTCGGCTTGATCTTTCCAGGGGCCGATGGCTTGGGTAAGGCGAGCGACCAGCCCAGGAATAGACGCCTCTTCGTTCATGCAAGGGATGACGACTGAAAGATACATTACGGCGCTCCGCGCAGATTATTACCTTTTCAGGGATAATCCTACGATGTGGCCGAATTGGGGCAAGGATTGGTCTAATTTTCGGATCGGATTGTTTTTGTATCTTGGACAATCAGATTTACGATTTTCTGATCTTGAACAGCAAAAGGCCGGATATCATGCCCGGCCTCTGCCCTGTTTCGATAGGACCTGATCAGTTGGTCAGTGTGGCCCCTGCGCTGATGATCTGCGGAAGAATCTGTGACACGGCGCGGCTCCACTTGGTGACGGGCTGCTGCGCGACAAAGATGATGTCATCGGGGCGCAGTTCAAAGCGGGGCACCAGGGCGAGATTACCGGCGTTTCGGGCATCCAGATGCCACGCCGTCACGGCCCCGAATTCACGCGGATCAGAGGAAGAGCGCAACACATAGACCTGCGATACATCGCCCGTCGCGGACAGAATCCCACCAGCATCATAAAGCGCATCCGCCAGACTTGCCTTGCGTTCAAACGGCAGGGCAAAGCGGGATTGTGCGCCAACTTCGCCGCTGAGGTAAACGTATTGACGATTATCGGCACCAAGGTCGATGCGCGACTTATAGTTTTCGCGTGCTTCTGACAGGTTGGACTGGCGCAAATTCACCTCTAGCTGCAATTCCTGGTACGACCCCATCTTGCAGACCAAGGCGCCCGGTTTGAGCCAGTCACGCCTGACCAACTCGCCGCTGCCGGTGGTGATGGTAATGATTACGTCCGACTCGCGCACAGCCTCCTCCGGCGAGGGGGCCGCTCCAACATCAAGTCCCAACTTGACCCCCATCTCTCCAGCCAT
>JBFGFW010000032.1:0-10823 GCA_041579395.1 Sulfitobacter sp. | reverse complement strand
GACAATGACTGGGTCCGCCCCAGAACCCACACCGACGTTGGCCGTTTCGAGATTATCTATGGCGGCGGGGCGGGGGCGATGCAGGCGTTTGGCCGCCGAGCGGATCAAGATGACATCCTGAAGATGATGGCATTTATCGACACCTTGCGCCCGGCAAATTAGTATCAGTTCCACCGTTCTTGCAATGCGGGGTATACAAAGATCGACCCGGCACGATTTCGGACCCGTGCCGGGCAGTGTCTGTCCGTACGAAGCGCAAAACGGGCTTCAAGGTGGCCGTACTAGCGACAGTCGACCTCACATGGCACTTGGGAATGGGGTCGCAAAAGGGGCATTCGCACGCGCGACCCCGAAGACGCAATGGGCATGAATCCTAGCCCAGATACATCCCCAGCATCCACAGTCCCATGCCGGCCATCACCACGTTCTCAGTCAGGGAAATGAATCCCAATGGAACATTCGATCCTCCGCCAACGCATGCACAGGTCAATTCGCGCTTGTCGACATAAACAGCCTTGATGACACTGACCGCACCGATCATGCCGATGAAAATGCCGACCGGGGCTACCAGCCAGATCAACGCGCTGCCCGTGCCGATCAGGGCCATCATGCCGACACCCGCGTAGAGTTCGAGAAAGGGATAGGCATAGCCATAGGGTACGTAGCGTTGCGCCATCAGATCGTACCCCAGAAATCCGTTCACAAACCCTTCGACGTCTTGCAGTTTTTGAATCGCCAATGCGACCATTGACGTCGCAAAGAACCACATCAGCCAGGTCGCCACCGGAAACCCGTCATAGAAATTCAGCACGATCGCCAGCGCCATCAACGCCGTTGATGAAAAAATTGCGATGATCGGGGCATAGGTCGTATCGCCCTTGTCCAACACGCGGTAGTCAAAGAATCTTTTCAGGTCGTCATACCCGCCAATCTTGGCTCCGTTGATGTAGGTGATCGGCGTGGTGTCGACGCCATGTGCCAGCATGAACGCGTCAACATCGTCACGCGTGGTCAGCAGATTGTCATCCACCTCATAGCCTTTGCGTGCCAGAAGCGACTTTGATTTCAGACCAAAGGGGCACAGATGATCGGGCATCGCCATGCGATACAAAGCGGCGTGTTTTTCAGAGGATTGGCTTTTGGCGCGAGCAGTCGCGGGGCCGTCGACGGTCTCAGTTGCGGTCATGGCATTTCTCCATTGTTGATGAGTATCAGTCGTTGGATGGCGTACGTGGGGTACCTGCCGGGGCATCGCCGTTGGCTTCGATGTCAGCAATATAGCGCTTCATTTCTTCGATTTCGCCGCGTTGGGCCTTGATGATTGCGTTAGCCAGTTCCTTGACGCGCGGGTCAGAGATGTTGGCGCGTTCACTGGTCAGGATCGCGATGGAATGATGCGGGATCATCGCTTTCATCCAAGCGACATCGCCCACCGTGAGCTGACTGCGTACCAATCCCAACCCGGCCGCAAAGGCGATGGCGGCACCTGCAAAAATCGCCAGATTGGCACGGCGATTTGAATACATCCCCAGCATGAAGGCCAGCATGATCGCCGCCATCGCTGCTCCCATATACAACGCCATCCACATTCGCGTTTGTGAAAAGAACACGTGATCCAATGCATAGGTATTCAGATACATCAGCCCGTACATTACCACGGTCGACGTGCCGATCATTGCAAAGAAACGGCCATAACCACCGCTCATTTTTTCGCGGTCTCCATTGGGGTGAGGGGTGATATTTCCAGATGTCGCGCTATTTTGATGATCAGACATATGGCCTCCAAATATACCTATATGGGGTATAAACATTGAACGCTGGAAGAAAGTTCCCGGCCCAGAAAATGGAATGCGAATGAAGAAAAACAGAGAAAAGATGCTGGACCGACTGTCCCGTCTGGAAGGTCAGGTCAGGGGCGTGGCCGGGATGGTCGAGGCCGATCGCTACTGCATGGATATTCTGGCGCAGACGGCTGCAATCCGCGCGGCCATCTTGGGTGTTGAAAAGCTGATCCTGGAAAACCACGCACGGCACTGCGTGGAAACCGCAATCATCAGCGGTGATCCCGACCAGCAACGTGCCAAATTTGACGAGCTGATCGGGCTGCTGCAAAAAGCGTCCCGTTAGACGACTTCGAACCAAGACATCATGCCAGACGCTTGATGCGCCAGCATATGGCAATGCACCATCCAACGCCCCGGATTATCGGCGACAAAGGCGATTTCGATCGTCTCGTCTGCGGCGATCAGAACGGTGTCGTGCACATCTTGATGCTTCGCATCGACGCCGCCGCGCGTCAGCACCCTGAAATGGTGGCCGTGCAGGTGAATCGCGTGGGCAAAGGCTGATCGGTTGGTTATCGTGGCATGCACGGTGCGCCCTCGCTGCGCGCTGAACCACGGCGTCTCCATGTTGTTCGCCGCTCCGTTGAACGACCACACCATCCCGTGCGAAGCCAGTTCACGAAATTCCATCTTTGTGCCCTGATAGGTCGCCTCGGTCATGCCCCCCATCGCGCCGCCCTCCATCAGCAGCGTTTCGCGCTGCGGATCCGACAGGTCAGGCGCAGGCAGCGTGCCCCAGTCGGGCAGCGGGCGTACGTCGCCGGTTGCCCGGATCATCGGTGCCCCTTCGTGCTGGAATGCCGCGATATCGACCCAATCGCCGTTGCCCGGGTCCATCAGCAGATTGGCCGTGTCGCCTGCGTCGGGTCGGGCGTCGATCACGATGTCGGCGCGCTGCGCCGGTCCCAACAACAGTATTTCGCCATCACGCGGTGCCACAGGATGCCCGTCAAGCGCGATCAGCCGGGCGGACAGATCAGGCAGGGACAGCCGCATTATCCGCGCCGTTGCGGTGTTGATCAGCCGCAGACGCACTCGTTCGTTGGGGCGCAGCGTCACTTTGGGATAGGACATACCATTGACGGTCACCGTGTTTCCAAGCCGCCCGCCATGCGCGGCTGCATGCAGATCTTCCCAGTGGCCGTCCACGATTTTCGCTGTTTCATCCAGCAACCAGTCATCCAATACCAGCGTCATTTCGCGTGTGGCAGCACCCTCCTGACCCAGCCATGGGGTGCGGTCTTCGACGATCAGCGGGCCGGCCAGCCCGCGCGCGACCTGTTCCCAGCTGCGGTTATGGGAATGATACCAATAAGTGCCGGGGTCGGGCGCAATGAAATCATAGTCAAACGTTCCCCCCGGCGGGACAGGTGCCTGCGTCAGCGGCGCGGCACCGTCCATGGCATTGTCGATGCGCAGGCCGTGCCAGTGGATCGCCGTGGCTTGCGGCAAATCATTGATCAGACGGCGGGTGATACGCTGGCCCACCTGAACCCGCAATTCGGGGCCGGGAACGGAGCCTGCATCTGCTGTCGCATAGGCCCAAACGTCGGTTTTCGGAAATCCTTCGGGTGCCAGCTGCGCCAGTCCGGGCAGCGCACGCAACACCTGCATGGGGGGTTGCGCACGGGACAACCGCGGGGCCATGGCCGATCCGGTCAGGGCAGCGGCCCCGCCCAACAAGAAGCGACGTGAAATCTGTGCCATGGGATGTCCTTTTCTAACGTCACCCGACGTTGGGCTGCTGCAACAATAACTCAAAATACGCGTCGGAATTGGGTGGTCGACGACCTGTCTAATAGGATTATTTCGCGTGTTCCAGACATCGTGTGACCTTGGTTCGATGAAACAAGGGCAAAATCGTCCAAGACCCATCGAAATAGCGCGTGCACCATGGCTTGCCGTGCATCATGCCGAACCCCTAAATCATCAGATATCCGATCCCGCCAAAGGCTGCGGCACAGCCTGGTCATTACCACGCGGTCATCCGTTCGTGCAAGAATATCCCATCGACGATGACCGTCAGTGCGCCTGGCCATCGTACTCCAGCCAAAGCGCGTGGGCAGCGCGCAGACCGGCCATGACCATCGCATCGCGGTCAAGCAATTGCGCCACGCAGCCTTGGTTGGATAGAGCGCGAGCGTAAAGCGGTTGCATCGCGCCGTCTGCAATCACCGCGACGCGTTGGCCCAGCCAATAGGGGCGCGCCCCGCCAAGCTCCATCCCGATCAGCGCCCCCATGATCTTTGACCACGATGCTGCGCGCGCCACGCCGTTCAACTCGGCGTCGGCCGACACGCCGGCAAGGGTTGCGCCCAAATTTTGCGGCCGGGCCATGATCGCATCAAGGGCAGCGTCGAACATCGGTTCATCCAGTTGACCGGGGTCTTCGGCGTCGCCGATGATCGGCGGGGTCAGCCGCGTTGCCAGAAGCGGCGTCAGGTGGCTTTGAAAGCTGACGACTTCTTTGGCGCTGATCTGCGCCCACGTGCTGTGCTGCGCGATGCTGCAGATCACGCCGTCGAAATCGGGCTCGTGCGCCAGAAAACCCGCGATTGCCGTTTCGCAGCCTTGCATCAGATCAACCGGCTTGGCCTGACGCAAACTCGGCACGGCGAGCAAGATCACACGCTGGTCTGTGCTGTCCAGGCGCAACAACCCCGGCAACGGCACCGTGGGCACGGCGGTCAGGGACGTAGCGGCAAGTCCGCGCAAGCCCGCGCAGATCACTGGCGTCGTCTGACCGTCGGGCAAGTAAGGGGCCAACTGATCCGGCAAGGCTGCCACCGCCGGAACAGCAAGTGTGCCGCTGGCCGTGATGTGCCCGGCACTGTCATGGACCATGAACCGAGGGGAGGGCGGCGACCAGTCGATGCCAATCCAGACAGACGCGGCAGATGCCATTGGGAAACCTCATGATCATGGTTTGGGTGCAGTTCCGGGGGATGTTGCCACCACCAGCGCCGCGTGGCTAGCGCCGCTTTTGCGGCACCGCAAGGCCATCGGCCCAACAATCGGGTTGCATCATCGGGTCTGTTGACGCTCTATTGCAGGATAATTCAGGACCACAGGGAGCATGCTTGCCATGAAAACTTTTGCCGTAACAACCGCCCTTTCGCTTAGCCTAGCCTCTGCCGTTGCAGCGGCGGGCTGTGACGAGATCACATTTTCCGACGTAGGCTGGACAGACATCACCGCCACCACCGCCGCGACCACGGTCGTCTTGGATGCGCTTGGCTATGAAACCGACATCAAGATTCTGTCGGTGCCCGTCACCTATACGTCGATGGCCGCTGGCGACATTGACATCTTTCTGGGCAACTGGATGCCCACCATGGAAGCCGACATTGCGCCCTACCGCGACGCGGGCACCGTCGACACCGTGCGCGCCAATCTTGAGGGGGCGAAATACACCCTTGCGGTGAACAAGGCCGCCGCCGACATGGGGATCAAGACATTTGCCGACATCGCCGCCAATGCCGACGCGCTGGACAACACGATCTATGGCATCGAGCCGGGCAATGACGGCAACCGCCTGATCCAGTCGATGATCGACGCCAACGCGTTTGATCTCAAGGATTTCGAGGTCAAGGAATCTTCCGAGCAGGGCATGCTGGCGCAGGTCAAGCGTCTGTCCGGCAAAGGCGAGCCGATCGTCTTTCTGGGCTGGGAACCGCACCCGATGAACGCCAACTTCGAGCTGACCTACCTGGAAGGTGGCGATGATTTCTTTGGTCCCGATCTGGGTGGCGCGACCGTCTATACCAACACCCGCGCAGGCTATGTGACGGAATGCCCAAATGTCGGCAAATTGCTGAACAACATGGAGTTCTCGCTGGCCATGGAAAACCAGATCATGGGCGCGATTCTGGACGACGGCAAAGAGCCAGCGGAAGCGGCCACCGCATGGATCAAGGCAAACCCCGACGTGCTGGACACATGGCTGGCAGGCGTCACCACCAAAGACGGCGGCGATGCAATGATGGCGGCGAAAAAGATCGTCGAATGATGATTGCCTGAACCGGATCGGGGCCTGCCTGCGGGCGGGCCCTTTTTCATAGGAACGCCCCACTGACCGGAGACTGCGATGAACTGGCTGACAGACAACAAGATCCCCATTGATGACGCAGCCGAAGCGGTCTTCAACTGGCTATTGATCAACGCAGGCTGGCTGTTTGATGGGCTGTCCGTCGCGATGGAGTGGTTGATTGATGCGATTTTGTGGGTGCTGCAAACCCCGCACCCCCTGTTCATCATTGCCGCCTTTGCGGCCCTGACATGGGTGCTTCAACGGAACTGGAAGGTGCCCTTGCTGGTCGTTGTCGGGTTCTTGTTCATCCTCAATCAGGACTATTGGGAAGAAACCACTGAAAGTCTGACGCTGGTTCTGTCGGCCTGCGTCGTGTGCATGGGGGTGGGCGTGCCCATCGGCATTGCCGCGGCACATCGGCCCAAGATGTACCGTTTCATGGCCCCCGTTCTTGACCTGATGCAGACCCTGCCAACCTTTGTCTATCTCATTCCCGCGATTGTCTTTTTTGGCATCGGCATGGTGCCGGGCCTGATCGCCACGGTGATCTTTGTGCTGCCCGCGCCGATCCGGCTGACGCAACTGGGCATCGCATCGACGCCCAAGGCACTGCTAGAGGCGGCGCAGGCCTTTGGGGCCAAACCCAGCCAGACGCTGTGGAAAATCGAACTGCCCTATGCGCTGCCACAGATCATGACCGGGCTGAACCAGACCATCATGCTGTCGCTGTCGATGGTTGTGATTGCCGCACTGGTTGGGGCTGATGGGTTGGGGGTGCCGGTGGTCCGCGCGCTCAATCAAGTGAACACCGGACTGGGGTTTGAATCGGGGCTGATCATCGTCGTCGTGGCGATCATGCTGGACAGGATGCTGAGGGTGACACGCAAATGAGCAATGCCGTTGAATTTGACAACGTTTCGATTGTATTTGGCGAAAAGCCGGGGCTGGCGCTGCCCTTGATGGATGCCGGTCAGGACCGCCCCGAGATCGAAGCCGCGACCGGCCAGGTGCTGGGGGTGCACAACTGCTCGCTTGAGGTAAAATCCGGCGAAATTCTGGTGCTGATGGGGTTGTCGGGGTCAGGCAAATCCACGCTGCTGCGTGCGGTGAACGGGCTGAACCCGATGGCACGTGGCACGGTCCGGGTGAATGACGGCAACTGGACCTGCGACATCGCCGCAAGCTCGGCCATCGACCTGCGGCGTGTGCGACGCGAATGTGTGTCGATGGTGTTTCAGCAGTTCGGCCTGTTGCCGTGGCGCACCGTGCGCGACAACGTGGCGCTTGGGTTGGAGCTGGCGGATGTGCCGAAAGCCGAACGGCTGGCACGCGCCGACAAGCAACTGGCGCTGGTGGGCCTGTCCGACTGGGCGGACCGAAAAGTTGGCGATCTGTCGGGCGGTATGCAGCAACGCGTCGGCCTCGCGCGGGCCTTTGCCACCGAAGCGCCGATCCTGCTGATGGACGAGCCGTTTTCGGCGCTCGACCCGTTGATCCGCACCCGCCTGCAGGATGAATTGCTTGACCTGCAGCGCGACCTGAAGCGCACGATCATTTTCGTCAGTCACGATCTGGACGAGGCGTTCAAACTAGGTGGGCGCATCGCGATCATGGAAGGCGGGCGCATCGTGCAATGCGGTACCCCGCGCGAGATTTTTTCGAACCCCGCGTCCGCCTATGTGGCAGAATTCGTGGCCAACATGAACCCGCTTGGGGTTCTGACCGCGCGCGATGTGATGGGTCCGGTAGCCCCCGGTGACGTTGCCCCGGTCGCAGCCGAAACGCCTGTGGCCAATCTGATCGGCAAGATCGGTGGCGACACCCAGGCTATTCCAGTGTCCGAAGGCGACGAGATCATCGGTACGGTCACTGCAACCAGCATCGTCGCGCGTCTTAACAGCGCGTAGTGCACGCCTAAGTGGAAAGTCGGCTGCGAGAACGTAAGTTCGGGGGAAATATTTTCCCGAACCAACTGTTTTTTGTCCTCAGATGTCAATTTATCATTATCGTACGTATAAATTTGTAACTATTTCCTCCGGTCCGATTGAGCCAAGCCAACGCAATTCCCGCGCCGGCTTTCCCATGACACTTATTCAAGAGGTTGCATTTTATGACCAGCTATGACCCCAAAGCCAAATTCGCAGACGGCCTGACCAATTTCCATCAGGGCGAAAAAAAGAATAACCGCCTTGATCTTTTGAACGCCAAGGGCACGCCGTCACTGGCAGGCTGGTTTCTGGGGCCGATGGGCGAGAATGAAAGCGTCATGCAAACGATGGTGTCCAAGGCCGTGGCCGCCAATGCCAGTGCGCGACGCGAATATGGCACGCAGTTCCGCGACCCGGTCTATGTAACCGACGACATCAAGAACTCTACCGACTACAAAACGACCATTTCGGCGCTCGAGGCGCATCTGGATGAAATCCTGGCTGCCCTGCACGGGTCGATCCCGCTGTCGAGCTATCGCAACCAGTCGCACATGTATTGGGATTGCACGATGCCGGGGTTCGTCGGCTATTTCGCCGCGATGCTTTATAACCAGAATAACGTTGCCGCCGAAGCGTCCCCGGTCACGACCTTGCTAGAGATTGAGGTGGGCAAGGACCTGTGTCGGATGTTGGGCTATCCGGTGCCGGAAACCGAAAACGTAGGTGCCGGTACGATCGTACCTTGGGGCCATATCACCTGTGACGGGTCCGTGGCCAACGCCGAAAGCATGTGGGCGGCGCGCAACCTGACCTATCTGCCGGTGTCGCTGGCCAATGCGATCCGGCTGGATCCGACGATGGCCGCTGCCAAGGATTTCAGCGTGACGCTGGTGCAGGGCGGCACGGCGAAGCTGACCGATCTCGACAATTGGTCGCTGATGAACCTGGGCATCGACGAGGTGATCGGCATGTCACCGCGCCTGCAATCCGAATTTGGCCTGTCAGAGGATGCGATCAAGGCGGTGCTGAACACCTATTCGGTGCAGAACATTGGGTTGGCTGACATGCACCGCACCTATCTGCGCGATGTGACGCAACTGCCGGTCATCATGGCCCCCAGCACGCGGCATTATTCATGGCCCAAGGGCGCGGCCTTGCTGGGATTGGGGGCCAACAACGTCTGGGACACCCACGTCGATCTGGATGGCCGCATGGAGATCGATCACCTGCGCGAGCATCTTGAAACCTGCCTGCAGAACCGCCGCCCGGTGCTGCAGGTCGTGGCCGTGTTGGGCACGACCGAGGAAAGCTCGGTCGATCCGCTGGCCGACATCGTGGCCCTGCGCGACGAATACCGCAAAAAAGGCATGGAGTTCTCGATCCACGTCGATGGGGCCTGGGGCGGCTATTTCGCCTCGATCCTGCGCAAGCCGCGCGGTGAAGTTCCCAAGTGGGAGCAGGGTGCCAAGGAACACACCCCGGCCATGGTGATGAGCGACTATGTCACCCGCCAATACGAAGCACTGTCCCACGCTGACACGCAAACTGTCGATCCACACAAGGCCGGGTTCATTCCCTATCCTGCCGGTGCCATGTGCTATCGCAACGGTGCCATGCGCGACCTGATCGCGTTCACTGCGCCGGTGGTATTTCACGGCGGCATTGACCCGACCGTGGGCGTCTACGGCATCGAAGGATCGAAACCCGGTGCCGCGGCGGCTGGCGTTTATCTGTCGCATGCGATCATCCGGCCGGATCAATCTGGCTATGGCAAATTGCTGGGCAAGTGCATCTTCAACTCCAAACGTTTCTATGCACAACTTGTGTCGCTTGCGGGCGACAACGAATGTTTCAAGGTTGTCCCGTTTCAGCGATTGCCCGCACAGAAGCAAGGCAAGTCCGACGCCGAGGTGGCCGCGCAGTTGAAGATGATCCGCGAAGAGATTGCCCCGCGTGAAAATAATGACCTGCTGGATTATTTCGCGAAAAACACCGACGCGCAGACCGTTTTTCGCGAGATGGGGTCGGACCAGAACATCGTGACCTATGCGCTGAACTTTCGCACCAAGGACGGTTGGAACACCGATGTGGCGCTGGCCAACGAGTTCAATACAGCGATGTTCCGTGCGCTGAGCATCGGTGAATATTCCGGCGGCACGGTGCCAAAACAGCCGATGTTCGTGACATCCTCGTCCTTCGAGGTGGCCGATTACGGTCAGCGTTTTGTCGATGCGTTTGGCGCGCGGTTGTCGCTGGCACCGACCCAGGGCACCGGCATCAACTTCCTGGTGTCCACCACCCAGGATCCGTGGGTCACCTCCACCAAAAAGGGCAACTGGCTGCCAACGGTTCTGGATTCGCTGAAGGAAACCGCGCTGGAACAGACCAAGGTGATCGTTGCCAACAACGGCCTTCGGCCTTGGACGGGGGGCTGACCTTTATGGGCGTGACAACCGCACCTTACGGATCGTGGGCATCCCCGATTGCAGCCAAAGACCTGGCGGCGGGCACGGTCAAGTTTGAACAACTGGCCCTGGACGGCGATGATATCCTGTGGGTCGAAAGCCGCCCTGACGAACAGGGCCGGTCCGTCGTGGTGCGCATGGGCGACGATGGCCCGCACGACATCACGCCGCCGGGGTTTTGCGCGCGCAGTCTGGTTAATTCTTATGGCGGCGGCGCGATGGCGGGTAAGGGCGGCACGGTGTGGTTCACCAACTTCGCCACTTCGGATTTCCCGCAGACCAAGGATCAGCGTGTCTATCGCCAGACGCCGGGGCAGTTTCCGGTGCCAATCACCCCGCGCCAACCGGTAAATTTCGCCGACATGGTGCCTGATCTGGAACGGAGCGTGATTTTCGCAGTGCAGGAACGCAGCGATGTGTTGCTGAACGGGCAGGCGCAGCAAACGCTGGTGGCGCTGGACATGGACGGGAAGGCCCTGGCGATCACGGTCGCGTCGGGGGGCGATTTCTATGCCGCACCGCGCCTGTCGCCCGACGGCAGCCAGATTGCGTGGCT
>JBFGFW010000031.1:0-10848 GCA_041579395.1 Sulfitobacter sp. | reverse complement strand
GCTTAGCCCGATGGCGGCGAGTGTGCCAAAGCTGACGGACAGCAACGTGGCCATAGGCGCGATTTTGACCGAGTTCCAGACGGCACCCTGCCAATCAGAACTGTTGAAGAAGTCACGATAATGCTTGAGCGAATAACCCTCAGGATCAAAGCTCAGCATCTTGGGGGTGAAGGTAAAGAAGTTCTCGGCGTTGAAGCTGAGAGGCATGACCACAAGGATCGGTGTGATCAGGAAGATAAAGATGGCACCGCAGATGACCCGGAAGGCAAAGTGCCAAAGCACTTGGCCGGGGGTGAGATACGGTGCCACTTTCGCACGGTAACGGCCTTCGTACAGCCAGAAGCTGAACCAGCTAAAGAGCCAGCCAAACGCCGCCCCGATCAGCATCGCGGGAATGCCGCCCATGAAATACCCGATGAGGGCCAGGACAATGACGGTGCCCCAGCGGCCCAGCCGTTCGTTTTTGATGACCTGCGTAAGAAGAAACGCCAGCGCCCCCATGGCGAGGGCACCGATGATGATGCCCAGAAAGCCGCTGCCGTTGGCAGTGCCCACAAAGAGACCGGCAACGGCCCCCGCTGCGGCCACGACCGGCACGTAAAAAGAAACTGGTTTGCGGGAGATTGGTGTGAGTGCGACCATTGCTTCAGCCCCCCAGTTTCACGTTATCAATGCCGACGATCTTGTCATAGGCATAGTAGAGCCCCAGAACCACAGCGAGCAGGATCGCCCCGAGCGCTGCAGCTAGACCCCAGTTCAAGGAGCTGGAGATGTGATACGCGATCCGGTTCGAGATGAACGTACCTGTCGTACCGCCGACGATTTCGGGCGTGATGTAGTAACCGATCGACAAGATGAACACGAGGATCGACCCCGCACCGATACCCGGCACCGACTGTGGGAAATAGACCCGCCAGAAGGCTGTCCAGTTGGTTGCCCCCAGCGATTTGGCGGCACGCAGATAGGTTGGTGGAATTGTCTGCATGACCGAATACAGCGGCAGGATCATGAACGGCAACAGGATATGCGTCATCGCAATGATCGTCCCGGTTTGATTGTTGATGAGCGCAAGGCGGCTGTCATCCGCGACGACGCCCAGCCAGACCAGCGTATCGTTCACCACCCCCTGTTGTTGCAACATCACCTTCCAGGCGGATGTTCGCACCAGCAGCGACGTCCAGAACGGCAGGAGCACCAGAATCATCAAGAGGTTTGCCGTGCGGGCGGGCAGGTTGGCCAGGATCCAGCCAATCGGATAACCCAGCAAGATACAGCTTAGCGTGATGCAAACCGACATGAACAGTGTGCGCTTGAACAGCGTGCCGTAGATACGTTCGTTTTCGGGACGCAGGGCAGGGCCGTCCGGCGTTTTCTGCATGTCGATGGCATTCAGGAAATATCCGTTGGTGAATTTCGGGCTATAGGTGCTGATGGTCTGCCATATCGGCGTTCTGCCCCAGTCCTTGTCGATTTTTACAAAGGCTTCTTTGTAGCCGACATTCTGGAACGACGGTGCCGCCGCGGCAGCTTCGGCCAGTTCGGCAGCACCCGGTCCGGTATAACTGGCGATAGCGGCCGCCGCAGGACCGGTCAGATCATCATAAAGGGCCGAATATAACAGTGCCCAGGGGTCTGTCTTATAAAGGTTACCCTCGTCTTCGTTTTGAACGAAATCAGCAAAGATGCTGTAATAGGCAGCGGTTTCCGGCAGGAGTTCCTCCAGACCGTCGCGCATTTCAAATTCGGGTTGGCGGTCGCCCGATGCTTTCTTCCAGTCCTGCATGGCGGCGGTCCAGTCGTCGGAGCCGAAAATGCCGTTCCAGTTTTCGCCTTTCTTCCAGAAGGCGTTCAGGTCTTCGAACTGGTCCTGATACACCTCTCCGATTTTTTTAACGCCGCGGCCAGACTTGCGAAACAGTGACGAGGCACCGGTTAGTTCATAGTTCAGTCGTGACCCAAGGCGCGTGTGCAGCTTGCGTTCCTGGGCGACGTAGATGTCCTGGTAAAGCGCCTTGAAAACCGGCTCGGCGGGCACTTCGGTGCCTTCGCTGTCCCATTCGTTTAGCAACTTGGTGGAGCGCGGCAGTGTTTCCTGAACGATTTCGTTTTCGACAGAGCGGAATAGCATATCTGCGATTGGTGCGATGAATGTCACCAGCACGAAGATAAGAAGTGGCGCGATCAACAAAAGCGCGCTCAGCTTCTGGCGGCGCAATGCCCGGTTCAAACTGCGCTTCAGCGGCGTACCATCGGCTGCAAGCACCGGACCCGCTTTTGCTTTTTCGGCAATTCGGGTCGCGTCACCCGGTTTGGGTGCGGTCAGTGCTGTGGTGGCGTCGTTTACATCGCTCATATCGGCCCCATGGGGTTGGATCGCTGTGAAAATCGGAAAAGGAACTAACGAATAAAACTGGAAGGGGCCAAACCGGCCCCTTCCGTTAGGCGCTAGCGCTTATTGCGCAAGCCATGCCTGGAACTTCGCGTCGATATCGTCGCGATAGTCAGCCCAGAACTCGTAGTTATACAGGAACGTGTTCTTGGCGTTGTTAGGGTCGGTTGGCATGTGCGGTGCCATATCGATGCCCAGATCTGCGTGCTTGCCAACCAGAGGAGCGGAGG
Organism: Sulfitobacter sp.; assembly: GCA_041579395.1. Taxonomy (GTDB): domain Bacteria; phylum Pseudomonadota; class Alphaproteobacteria; order Rhodobacterales; family Rhodobacteraceae; genus Sulfitobacter. The sequence goes on along the minus strand of JBFGFW010000031.1, from coordinate 8,229 downwards.
ACAGGCGTGCAGGACCATAGCTGATGAACTGCGACTGGTCGGCCAGACGCTGTGTGTCTGTCGCGAACTTTACAAAGTCCATGACGCGCGCAAGACGGTCGGCAGGAAGACCGGCCGGGATGATCCAACCGTCAAGGTCAAACACCTGAGCGTCCCACAGCATTGCCACCGGCTGCTTCTGCTCTTCTATCACGCTGAACAGACGACCGTTATAGGTCGAACCCATGACAACTTCGCCATCGGCCAACAGCTGGGGCGTATCTGCACCGGCGGACCACCAGATGACGTTGTCTTTGATGGTGTTCAGCTTATCGAGTGCCTTTTGCTGACCTTCCGGTGTTGCCAGAACGTCATAGACTTCTTCCTTAGCGACGCCGTCACAAAGCAACGCCCATTCCATGTTGTTGATTGGACGCTTTTCCAGTGCGCGCTTGCCTGGATAGGCTTCCAGGTCGAACACGTCACAGATGTTCGAAGGAGGCGTGTCGCCTACCATGTCTGTGCGGTAGCCGAACGTTGTCGAATACACGATCTGTGGAATGAAGCAGTCGCTGACCAGCAGGTCGCCGAAGTCTTCGGATGCCAGCGTGCCATCGGGCGCTGCTGCCAGCACTTCGTCGGCGTCGATTTCCATGGCGAGGCCTTCGTCGCACAGGCGGATCGCATCGGATGCAACAACATCGACAATATCCCATGTCACGTTGCCGGCTTCGTTCATGGCGCGCAGCTTGGCCACGGCTTCAGCCGAGCTTTCGTCCCATACGGCGGATACGTCGGGGTGCATCGCAAGATAGGGCTCAACATAGGCTTTGTTCTGGCTGTTCTGGTAAGCGCCGCCCCAGGAAACAAGGGTCAGTTCCTTGGCCATATCGGCATGTGCATCGGCAAGTGCCAATGTACCAGCGCCGACAATCGCAGAAGTCGCGAGTAGCGTTGTCGTGAATTTCATTTGGTAATCTCCCATTATATGCCCGTCGTGTTTCTTGAGGATGTGATATCGGGCTTAACCACAGCCTCTTTGCGCACCGCCGCTAAGATGGACGGCACACCGCTGCCTGACGTCAAGCGTCAAGCGCGCGGCAATCCTGTGCAAGCCAGCCAATTTCGATCTGCTGACCTGGTTGCAAACGCACCTGATCGGGCGCGTTGCGGGATTTGATGATGAAGTTGTCGGTTCCCGCCACGCGCAGGCGTGTGCGAAAGATATCACCCATATAAATGAACTCAAGAACTTCGGCTTTCAGCGTATGTGCGCCTTCGGGCATCCGTTCCTTGTTGAATTCGACCCGTTCGGGACGAATTGAAACGCGGGTGCGCTCGCCGGCTTTGCTGACGTTGATCGGCTTTGCCTCGATCAGGCCGCCGCCATCCAGCTGCACCAGACAGGTGCCGCCTTTGATCTCTTTGATGACGCCTTCCAGCGTGTTGTTCTCGCCGATAAACTGGGCGACAAAGCTGTTTTCGGGCTCTTCGTACAGCATGTCCGGCGGGGCCAACTGTTGAATGCGACCGTTTTCAAACACGGCGACGCGGTCTGACATCGTCAGCGCTTCGGTCTGGTCGTGGGTCACATAGACCACGGTGATTCCCAGTTCGTGGGCAAGATGCGTGATCTCGAATTGCAACGTTTCGCGCAGTTGCTTGTCCAAGGCACCCAATGGTTCGTCCATCAAGACCAGTTCGGGTTCAAAAACCAAGGCGCGCGCCAGCGCGACACGCTGCTGTTGACCACCAGAAAGCTGGGCAGGGCGGCGTCCGCCAAATGTGCCCATCTGAACGCGGTCGAGTGCGATCTTGACCTTTTCTTCACGCTCGGACTTGCCGATTTTGCGCACTTCCAGCGGGAAGGACAGGTTTTCGGCGACGGTCATATGGGGGAACAGCGCGTAGTTCTGGAACACCATGCCGATGCCGCGCTTGTGCGGTGGAATGTTGTTGATTGATTTGCCATCAAGGCGAATATCGCCGTGTGTGGCGGTTTCAAAGCCTGCAAGCATCATCAGGCAAGTTGTCTTGCCCGATCCCGATGGCCCAAGCATGGTCAGAAACTCGCCCTTGGGCATCGACAGGTTCAGGTCTTTGACGACAAGGTTTTCGCCATCATAGCTTTTCTGCACGCGTTCAAATTCTACGAACGCATTCTTCGCTGACGTATCTGCCAAAAGCTGGCTCCCCATTTATTCTGGCGGTGTTCCGCACTTGTTGAAGGAAAGTTAAAGCGGGATGGACTGCAGTTGGCAACCAATTAACGACGCTTTCAGGCAAAAGGCGTCAATTGCGGGAAGAAATCTTGCCACAAGTCGATTTTCAGTTTTTTCGCCTGCTACTAGAGCGTCGCATTTTTTATTTGATTGCCCGACGGCCAAAGCTGCCCCAACCTGAGACTCGGAGCTTTTGAAAAGGACACTCAACATGCCTGCCATCGATCTGCCGTTTTCACCGTCAGAGTATGACCGACGCCTTGGTTTGGTGCGTGCGGAAATGGCGGCAAGGGGTCTGGATGCGCTGTTTGTGACCGACCCCAGCAATCAGGCTTGGCTGACCGGCTATGATGGGTGGTCGTTCTACGTGCATCAGGGGGTGATTGTGTTGCCGGATGCCGACCCGATCTGGTGGGGGCGCAACCAGGACACCAACGGTGCGTTGCGCACAGTGTGGATGGGACCGGACTGCATTCGAGGTTATGCCGATGGGTTCGTACAATCGACCGAAAAGCACCCGATGCAGGATCTGGCCCTGCACTTCAGCTCTGCCGGGGTTGAGCGGGGCCGCATCGGCGTCGAGATGGATAATTATTATTACTCGGCCAAGGCCCACGCGACGTTGGCCGGCAGCCTGCCGCAGGCCACGCTGGTGGACGCGACGGCGCTGGTCAATTGGCAACGCACCGTCAAATCTGAGCCAGAGTTGGCGTTCATGCGCAAGGCGGCGCTGATTTCCGAAAAGATCGTCGATGGGTTGCTTGAGCGCGTGGAACCCGGTGTTCCAAAGAACGAAATCGTCGCCGAGATCTTTCGCGATGCCATTCGCGGTGTCGACGGGGCATGGGGGGATTATCCGGCGATCGTGCCGCTGTTGCCGTCAGGGTCCGACGCCGCCGCGCCGCATTTAACGTGGGACGGCAGGCCTTTCGCCACGGGCGAGGCGACGTTCTTTGAAATTGCAGGCTGCTACCGCCGATATCACACGCCGTTTTGCCGGACGCTGTTTCTGGGCACGCCGCCAGATTTCCTGAAACGTGCCGAGACGGCATTGGTCGAAGGGTTGGAGGCCGGGTTGGACAAGGCCCGCGCTGGCAACCGTGCCTGCGACATTGCCAACGCGCTGGCTGCACCGTTGGAGAAAGCCGGGATCGAGCGCGGCGCGCGATGCGGCTATCCCATCGGCATCAGCTATCCACCGGATTGGGGCGAACGCACGATTTCCCTGCGCCCCGAAGACGAAACCGTGCTGGAACCCAACATGACGTTCCACTTCATGCCCGGCCTTTGGATGAAGGATTGGGGGATCGAAATCACCGAAAGCATCCGCATCCGCGAAGACGGCGCTGCCGAAACATTCTGCAACCGCCCCCGTCAGATGTTCGTGAAATGACGCTGCAAGCCACCATCGATCTGTTGGACCTGCTGATTGCATATCCGACCATATCGACGGACAGCAATCTTGAGATGATCCTTGATTTGTCCGGTCGGCTGCAATCGCTGGGCGCGCGGACCCATATTTTTGGCGATGAATCCGGCAGCAAGGCGACCCTTTTCGGCACGCTTGGGCCTGACGTGCCGGGCGGCATCTTGCTGTCGGGTCATTCGGATGTGGTGCCAGTGACCGATCAGGACTGGTTTAGCGATCCGTTTGAAATGCGGCAGACGGATGGGCGGCTTTATGGGCGTGGCACCTGCGATATGAAGGGGTTCATTGCTGCCACGATGGTGATGGCGGAACGCTATGCGCAGATGCCGCTGAAACGGCCAGTTCATTTTGCCTATACTTATGACGAAGAAACAGGGTGCCTTGGGGCGCAGGCGCTGATCCCGGAACTGAAACGCCTGGGCATCAAGCCCGACATCGCCATAGTGGGCGAACCGACCGAGATGCGCGTGATCGAAGGCCACAAGGGGTGCTGCGAGTACACTACCCGTTTCGAGGGGCTGGAAGGGCACGGATCATCGCCCGATCTAGGCGTGAACGCCGCCGAATATGCGGTGCGCTATGTCAGCCGGTTGATGGCGTTGCGCGCGGATCTGCGGGCTAGGGTGCCGGAAAACAGCCGGTTCGAGCCGCCCTATACCACGATCAACATCGGCCGGGTTCAGGGCGGGCACGCGCATAACGTCATCGTCGGAAAAGCCGAGGTGGATTGGGAATTCCGACCCGTCCAGACCAGCGATTTTCATTTCGTCAAAGATGTGATGGCGGCTTTCGTCGAAGAAGAATTGCTGCCAAAAATGCGGGCAATTTACCCTGATGCAGATATCTCGACCCAAGTGATGGGCGAGGTCTGCGGGCTTGAACCGATGACCGTCAATGCCGCGCGTGACCTGATGGCAGAATTGCTGGGGGCGAATGCTGCCGATGTCGTGCCGTTCGGTACCGAAGCCGGGCTGTTTCAAGAGATGGGGATGGATGTCATCGTCTGCGGTCCGGGGTCCATCGCGCAGGCGCACAAGCCGGATGAATTCGTCAGCATTGACCAACTGGGCGTGTGTCTTGGGATGTTGGAACGGCTGGGCCAAAAGTTGATCTGAGGGCGCGGTAATTCCCCGCGCCCCCGTTGCATCAGCCCAAGGGCGACGCGTGATCTTTTTCGTGGTCTTCGGCGGCCTTCAACATATCGCCGGCTTTCAAGGCGGTATAGGTTTCGTCCAACGCCTTTTTCGCGCGGGTCATGAAGATCTTGATCTCTTCCGGGGTGATGACCAGCGGCGGCGCGATAATCATCCGGTCGCCCACATGACGCATCACCAGATTGTTGGCAAAGCACCGTTCCCTGCACATGAAACCAACCGTACCGGCATCGCCCGCAAATTTTGACCGCGTCACCTTGCGCGGGGTCAACGGCAGCGATGCCATCAGACCCGAGATGTTGACGGTGCCGATCAGCGGATGATCGGACAGCGTTTCCAACCCTTCCTTCAGCGCGGGACCGGCGACGTTGTTCACGTGATCCAAAACCTTGTCATCCTGCAGGATGCGCAGATTTTCGAGCGCGACAGCCGAACATACCGGGTGTCCGGAATACGTATAACCGTGGTTGAATTCGGTAGCGTTGATGGTTTCCGCGATCTCGTCACACACAATTGACCCGCCAATCGGCTGGTAGCCAGAGCTGAGACCCTTGGCGATGGTCATGATATGCGGCTTGATGCCCATGGTCTGTGATCCGAACCATTGGCCCGTGCGCCCAAAACCGGTGATCACCTCGTCCGCGATGATCAGAACGTTGTATTTGTCGCAAATGCGCTGAATTTCAGGCCAGTAGGTGCTGGGGGGAATGATGACGCCGCCTGCCCCCTGAATGGGCTCGCCGATGAACGCGGCGACCTTGTCTGCGCCAAGCTCAAGGATCTTCGCTTCAAGCTCTTGGGCCCGGGCCAGACCGAAAGCTTCGGGTGTATGATCGCCTCCTTCGGCCCACCAGTCAGGCTGGTTGATGTGGTGGATGCCGGGGATCGGCATGCCGCCCTGTTCGTGCATATAGCTCATCCCGCCAAGCGACCCTGACCCCATCGACGACCCGTGATAGGCGTTCTTGCGGCTGATGATGTGGGATTTTTCGGGCTTGCCCTTAAGCGCCCAATACGTGCGGACCATGCGAATGTTGGTGTCGTTCGCTTCGGACCCGGACCCGGCAAAGAACACGTGGTTCAGGCCGTCGGGTGCCAATTTGCTGATTTCAGCGGCCAAGGCGATTGCGGGCGTGTGGGATGTCATGAAAAACGTGTTGTAGTAGTTCAGTTCCAGCATCTGGCGCGATGCGACATCTGCCATTTCCTGGCGGCCATAGCCGATGTTGACACACCACAGGCCCGCCATCGCGTCCAGAATCTCGTTGCCCTCGCTGTCGGTCAGGTACACGCCCTTGGCGCGCGTTATGATCCGCGCGCCTTTTGCAGCAAGTTCGTCGTTGGTCGTGAACGGGTGCATGTGATGCGCCGCATCCAGCGCCTGAAGTTCGGCCGTGGGCAGGTGGTTGGTGATGTATGACATTGGAAAAAGCACCTTTGAGGAGGGGGACTAAAGCGTTGGTCGCAGAATATGATCAAATTATCCGGAGTCAATCGAATCGCTAGACCGCGCCGTGGAATTAAAGAGACGTCTGAATTTGCAGCATTCCTTGGGCCACATCTTCGACCATGGCGTCTGACGCGGCAGCAGGGTCTTTTGCTTGAAAGGCGGCCAGCAGATCGGCGTGTTTGTCTGGCAGGTTTGACGTACCAAAGCGGCCGCAAACCACCCGCAAAGACGGCCCGAATCGCAGCCACAAACGATCTACCGCTTCGGCCATGATCGGTGCATCGGCACAGCGGTAGATCGCACTGTGGAACAGGTAATTCTGTGTCAGGTAATCACCGATATCACCGCGTGCGATGGCCCCGTTCAGTGCCGTGTCGGTCTGATGCAACTGGTTTAGAATGTCAGGCGTCATGCGGGTGGCGGCACGCAAGGCAAGCTCTCCTTCAAGGAATTTCCGCATGAATGCCAGCTCATTAACGCCGGAGGCGGACAACGCCGGAACCGACACGCGGCGATTGCCCTGATGGTCCAGCGCGCCTTCGGCGATCAATCTGCGCAGCGCTTCGCGCACCGGGGTCATGCCCGCGTCCAGCGCCGATGTCAGACCCTTGATCGTAACCGGCTGGCCGGGCGCAAGATCGCCGAAAAGGATCATCTTGCGCAGCTGTTCATAGACGTGCTGGTGGGCCGCGACCTTTGCAGGTTCAGCGACAGGAAGCTGAGACGCCAAATTTTCGTCAGAAAGGGTCATTCTACCTGCCAAAGATGTGTACAATTGCTATTGCTTGCGCTGCATGCGCGTGCGTGAAATCATAAATCATCTTGTCGCAAGACGCAAAACTTGATCAAATTGGTTAAAGGCCGGGACCAACCCCGCCTATCTAACGGGAGTATCTGATGAAATACGGCATTCTGAGCGGCGTCGCCGCAACAGCGCTGATCGCAACTTCGGCTTTTGGCGAAGAGGTGCGGGTGTACAACTGGTCCGACTACATCGACGAATCCTTGCTGCAGAAGTTCGAGGATGAGACCGGCATCGACCTGATTTACGACGTGTTCGACAGCAACGAAGTGCTTGAGACCAAAATGCTTGCGGGCGGTTCCGGCTATGACGTGGTCGTGCCATCGGGCACGTTCCTGCAGCGCCAGATTACCGCAGGTGCGTTCCAGAAACTGGACAAATCCAAGCTATCAAATATTGGAAACATGTGGGACGTGATCGACGAGCGAGTGTCGAAGTACGACCCCGGCAACGAATATGCGATCAACTATATGTGGGGTACCACCGGTCTTGGCGTGAACATCGACAAGGTCAAGGAAGTTCTGGGCGAAGACGCGCCGGTTGATTCTCTGGCCCTGGTGCTTGATCCGGCCAACATGGAAAAGCTATCGGCTTGCGGTGTGCAGTTCCTGGACGCGCCTGCCGAGATGATCCCGGCCGCGTTGAAATACATCGGCGAAGACCCCGATGCGCAGGACCCGGCCATCATCGAAAAGGCCGAACCGGTTCTGGCGGCAGTCGCCCCGTTCGTTCAAAAATTCCACAGCTCGGAATACATCAACGCATTGGCAAACGGTGACATCTGCGTGGCTTTCGGCTGGTCCGGTGATATTCTGCAGGCCCGTGACCGTGCCGCAGAGGCCGACAATGGCGTCAACATCGAATACTATGCGCCCAAGGAAGGCGCGCTGATGTGGTTCGACAACATGGCAATCCCGATTGATGCGCCAAACCCCGATGGGGCGCACAAGTTCCTGAACTTCATCATGGATGCGCAGAACATGGCCGCTGCGTCGAACTATGTCTATTACGCCAACGGCAACAAGGCGAGCCAAGAGTTCCTGGTCGAGGACGTGATCGGCGACGTAGCGATCTATCCTGACGCGGACACGCTGGAAAATCTGTACACGACATCGCCGTACGATCCCAAGGTGCAGCGTGTCGTCACGCGGATGTGGACCAAGGTTAAATCCGGGACATAACCTGATCTGAAG
>JBFGFW010000030.1:0-10908 GCA_041579395.1 Sulfitobacter sp. | reverse complement strand
GGGCCGGTGCCGAACAGCGATGCCGCTTTGTTTTTGCCATACCAATAGACAGGCACCGAGTGGGCCGCGTCGATCAGACCGTCATTGACGGCGTCCAGAACCTGAAATGCGGCAACCACGGCACCGGCGGGCAGCACGTCCACTTTCATGCGGCCACCGGACATCTCTTCGACGCGGGTGGCGTAATCACGGGCGAAATCCTGCCAGATGTTGGCATCGTTCCACGACGTCTGCATTTTGATCACAAGCGGTGCCTGCGCAAGAACGGCAGGTGCAGCCAGCATACCGCCAGTTGCAACGCCCCCCGCGACAGCCGACTTCGTCAGAAATGAGCGTCGGTTAATATTGTTTGATGTTGACATAGTTTCTCCTCCCAGAGTTATCGAACGTGCGTTTATCGTTGTCGTGAAGATTTTTCCAAAGCAGCACAGAACGTCGTTATATCCAGATAATCTAACGAATATCTTTTCATTAGCAAGAATACAAAGCCCCGAATAAATGAATGTTCGGCCATTTCGGGCTGTTTCCATCAACCTAGTCCAGGCCGCCCGAGCGATTGCGCGCCGACACCGGTATCAGGTGTGAATGACCGCATCTAATTTTCGGGCCGATGGACAGGTGATTCCCGCAATTCGGGATCACAGCGCGCCTAGAACTGGCGTTTATCTTGGGCGTATTCCCAGGATTTTGTCCCTGGGGAAAGCGCCAGCAACCTGTAAATGTGCCATGTCGTATGGCCCAAAAGCGGCAGGACGATCAACAACCCCAGGAAGAATGGAACCAGCGACACCAGCGTCGCGCACGCGATGAACGCGGCCCAGCCGAACATCGGCACGGGGTGCGCGGCCACAAAGCTGAAACTTGCCGCCATCGCAGTTACGAAATCAACTTCGCGGTCCAGCACCATCGGCAAGGACAGCACCGTCATCATGAACAGCAAAAGGGCAAAGACCGCCCCGACCGCTGTGCCGACCGCAAGCATCGCCAGCCCATTCGGCGTCAGGAACACCTCGAACGACGAGGACACATTCGACATCGGTGACAACCCCAGAAACAGCGCGAAAATCATGTGGCCCAGAAAGAACCAGAACAGAAAAACCACAACGCAGATTGCGCCGATCATCGGCAAGGATCGTTTGCGCTGCGATAGCACCACCCCCAGAATTGATGGCCAATCCAGCGGTTCATTTGAATGCAACCGACGGGATACTTCATAGAAACCGACCGCCACAAACGGGCCCAGCAAGGGAAACCCGAACACCGCAAGAACCAGCCAATATGTTGTGCCGGTTTGCAGCGTGATCCACGCCAGCAGCCATCCGCCCAGTACATAGACTGCCGAAATCCCGACTCCGAAAACCGGGGCCCGGCGCAGATCAGACCAGCCGCAGGTCAATGCCGTTCGGATCGTTTGAAAAGTTATCGGGCCAAAGCGCGGCGCGCCTGATTTCTGGTCCGCTAATGGTGTGTCCGAAATTCCCATTGACGCTTTGCCATCCTTCAACCGCCATCAGGCCACCAGAAACCAACGATGTCTGGCGCGGCGTTTGCCGGGAATTGAAGCGGTACGAACCCGCAGCGTCGTTGATTTGGATCAAGCAGACATCAGGAAAGTGCGCTTTGATATTGCTGGCGCAGAATATTTTTCTGCACTTTGCCCATGGTATTGCGCGGCAATTCCGGGATCACCTTCAATGACCGCGGTTGCTTGAATTTTGCCAGCGACGTCGCGATCGATTTCGCGATCTGGTCCAGGTCGGGCGTGGTCCCTTTCTTGGCGACGATCAGGCCGATTACCGTCTCGCCGAAATCAGGATGCGGCACACCGATGACGGCGCTTTCCAGGACGTCGGGCTGATCGTCTAGCAGCAGTTCGATCTCTTTGGGATAGATGTTGTAGCCACCCGAAATAATCAGATCCTTTTCGCGCCCGACGATGCTCACGTAACCATCTTCGTCCACACGCCCCAGATCGCCGGTGATAAAGAAACCGTCACTGCGCAATTCCTCGGCGGTTTTTTCAGGCATTTTCCAATAGCCGGAAAACACATTCGGGCCGCGCACTTCGATTTGGCCAATCTCGCCTTGGGCCAGCTTTTCGCCGGTCGCGGGATCGGTGATTTTCAGTTCTACCCCCGGCAAAGGCAAGCCGACCGTGCCCGCACGCCGGTCGCCGTCATAGGGGTTGGAGGTATTCATGTTCGTTTCGGTCATGCCGTAACGCTCAAGGATCCGGTGGCCCGTCCGCTTTTCAAACGCGGCATGGGTTTCGGCCAGCAAGGGTGCGCTGCCCGATATGAACAGACGCATGTTCTTGGTCAGCCCTTTGGTAAAGCGCGGATCATCCAGCAGGCGGGTATAAAAGGTTGGAACCCCCATCATCGTCGTGGCGCGCTCCATGCTTTCTATAACCACATCCAGATCGAATTTGGGCAGGAAGATCATCGATCCCCCCGCTGCAAGGGTCACATTGATGGCCACGAACAGGCCGTGCGTGTGGAAAATGGGCAACGCGTGCAACAAAACGTCTTGGGCGGTGAACTTCCAGAAATCGACCAGAACCTGCGCATTCGACAGCAAGTTTGATTGCGTCAGCATCGCCCCCTTGGACCGCCCCGTCGTGCCGGACGTGTAAAGAAACGCGGCCAGATCGTCGCCGCTGCGCGCCACTGTGGCAAAGGTGTCGGGCTGCTTGCCCGCAAGATCCGCCAGACTGCCGCCGCCGTGATCGTCCAGAGTTTCCAAACGCGCGCCCGACGCTGCTGCAATCGGCTGCATTTCAGCGCGCCGCGACGCCTGGCAGACAAAAAGCGCGGCCCCGCTGTTCTCGACGAAATAGCTGACTTCATCGGGGGTGTACGCAGTATTAAGCGGCAAGAACACCACGCCTGCCTGAACGCAGGCGGCATACAGCGCCACTGCCTCGGGCGATTTGTCGATCTGGGCCGCCAACCGGTCACCGGGTTTCAGTCCTGCTTCAGACAGCGCATTCGCCAGCCGCGCTGTCTGTGCCAGAAATTGTGCGTGGGTGATGGTGTCGCCATCAGGCAAGTGCAAGAACGGCGTGTCTTTGCCGGCGTGACGCCCGAACAGCATGTCAAAAAGGGGGTTGGCCATCGGGGTTCCTTACGTATCAGACTTTTCGGCATTCCGCGCCAAGGCTTTGACCTCGGACGACGCGGCAATCAAGTAGGATGCGGCATAGCGTTCATGATTTTGTGCATTGGCCGACAAATCATACAGATAATTCACCATCACGCCCAGAGACTGCGCCTGACCATTGGCCGAAGTGTCGGCCCCTGCGTGAACCGCATGCACCATCGCGCCGTTGCCAAGATGAAACCGCGCGACCGGGTCAAGCGGCGCGCCGTTCGGCAGCTTTGCCTTCAGCAGATAGCGCGCGGCAATCTGTGGTCGTTTTTCGGGCGGGCCTTCAGTGCTCAGACCCTCGGCCTGCATCCATTTCACAAGTCCGGGGATCGGCGACAGCGTTACGAATGTACTTAGACCCGGCAATTGCCGCGACAGGTCGTCGACAACCTGTTTGATCAGGGAGCTGCCAAAAGAAATGCCCGCGAGGCCCGCCTGACAGTTGGAGATTGAATAGAACACGGCTGTATCTGCGCGTTCTGCGGCAAGCACATTGCGCGCGTCCGCCAGCACCATCTGGATCGACCCCGGAACCCCCTTGGTCAGGGCCACTTCAACAAAAATCAGCGGCTCGTCCGGCATTGCAGGGTGAAAAAAGGCAAAGCAGCGCCGGTCGGTCGGTTGCATCCTGCGGCGCAGTTCCTCCCAACTGTCAATGGCATGGACCGCTTCGTACTGGATGATCTTTTCCAGAACATGCGCAGGGCTTTCCCAATTGATCGGGCGCAGGACCAGAAAGCCCCGGTTGAACCAAGACGAAAACAGGTGTTGGAAATCAAGGTCGAGGGCAGCCAGAGACGCATCTTTGCCAGCCATCTCAAGCAGATCGCAGCGCATCGCTACCAGGCTGCCAGTCGCACCGGGAACTTGGTTCAGTCGGCGCACCAGTTCTTGGCGGCGCGGTTCTGCCGCGGCCATGAACGCACGGTAGCTGATCTTGGACGGTTCAGTCTCATAGGCGGCAAGTGTGGCGCGCACGGCATCTGCATCAATATCCAGACCTGTGGCCAAATAGGTGAAAAACGCGCGTTTTTCATCTTGGGTCATGGCGGCATAGCGGTCCAGAATCTGGCGCGCCAAGGTCATGCCGCGCACTTCGCCGCGATTGCCGATCAGGTCCAGGATCAGCTGTTCAATGGGGCGATTGTCCCATTTCGCTGCGGTGGCGGACCGGGATGACCGGTCCAGAACCGTGGACAGAAGATCGGCAAGCAGGCTCAAATTGCAATTCCCATGACGTAGTTGGGCAGCCAGGTGGCAAGTCCGGGGAACAGGCACAGCAGAATGATGGCCAGGAACATGCACGCGACATAGGGCATCGATCCGACCAGAATGGTGCGCAGCGAGATATCGGGCGCGATGCCGTTGATGACATAAAGGTTCAGCCCGACAGGCGGCGAGATCAGGCCGACTTCCATGTTAATGGTCAAGATCACGGCGAACCAGATCGGGTCAAAACCGGCGACAGTGATGATCGGCAACAGGATCGGTGCCGCCATCAGGATCACGGCGACAGGCGGCAGAAAAAAGCCCGCGACCAGCAGGAACACGTTGATCACCGCCATCAGCACCCAGCGGTTCACGTCAAGCGTTCCGATCCATTCGGCGATGCTTTGCGTGATGAACAGCGACGAGAGCATGTAAGAAAATACGCCCGCTGCCGCGATGATGAACAGGATCATCACGGATTCGCGGGTGCTGTCGCGCAACACGACCCAAAGGGTGCGCGGGTTCCACATCTTGTAGATCAGGATGGCGATCACAAGGCACAGCAACGCACCGACGGCCGCTGTTTCAGACGGCGTCGCGATGCCGCCGTACATCGCGTAAAGCACGCCCGCGATGATGGCGAGAAACGGCAAAACGCGCGGCAGGATTTCGAATTTCTGCTTCCAGCTATAGGAGCCCGCGGCCAACACGCGGGCATCCCCGGCGCGCCATGTGGCATAGATCGACCACGCCATGAACAGCCCCACCAGCAGGATGCCCGGGATCACACCGGCAAGGAACAGCCGCCCGATAGAAGATTCAGTGGCGATGCCGTAAACGATCATCGTGACCGACGGCGGGATCAGGATACCCAACGTGCCGCCCGCAGCGATTGAGCCCGCGGCGACCCCGTCAGGATAGCCACGTTTGCGCATCTCGGGGATGCCCATCTTGCCGATGGCCGCGCAGGTGGCGGGGCTAGAACCGGACATGGCAGCAAAAAGCGCACATGCGCCAAGGTTCGAGATCACTAGGCCACCGGGCACACGGGTCAGCCACCGCTCCAGCGCCTCGTACAGATCGGCACCGGCGCGGGTAGAGGCAATCGAAGACCCCATGATGATGAACATCGGGATCGACAGCAAAGCAAAGCTGTTGAGTTCGGCAAAGAACAGGTCGGGAATGGCCGCAAGCGACCGGGTACCATCAAACACCAGCAGAAATCCGGTTGCCACGATCAGCAGGCCCGACGCGACAGAGATACCGGAAAAGAGGACCACGATCGTGGCAACAGCAACTAGCAGGGCAAGTGTAAGCGGATCCATCAGCGGCCCCCTTCAAGTGTCTCAAGGTCGGGGGTCATGGAGGCGGCGAGCGGATTGTCGCGGCCCGTTACTGTCATCCACAGATCGGCTGAGAGTTGCAGGAAGAACAGCAGGAAGCCGAGCGGAACCGTCAGATAGGGGATCCAGAGCGGAAAGGCCCAGACGGATTCCGACTTCCAGTTGCGCGACCAGGCAAGGTGGAAGGTGTCATAACCATAATAGATCATCACCGCCGCCATCGCGAGGGTCAGCACCAGCACAAACAGCGCCAGCACACGGCGCGCACCCGGTGAAATCAGGCCCGGAACCAGGTCGACGCCGACATGCCCCCGCAGGCGTTGAACATAGCACAGCCCCAGAAGCGTGGCGGCGATGACAAGATAGATGACCGCCTCGGTTTGCCAGAAGGTCGATTGTTTGAGGATGAGCCGGACAAAGATCATCTGGCAGGTGATGAACACCGATGCGAGGATCATCATGGCAGAGATGACGCCGCATACTTCTGAGACGCGGCGCATTGCGCGCACAAGGATGGGGTCAGCGCCGGTGTGGGCGGAATTGGTCATGTCAGGCAGCTCCGGTCAGTCATGGGATGCACCCGCCCGGTAAAGGGCGGGCGCGCGGGCGATCATTCGACGGACAGGGCCATGTCCAGCAATTCCTGACCGTTCGGTGTCTCGCTTACGAAGACCGGGAATGCGGTCGTCTTGGCCAGCGCCAGCCATTCGTCGAAGTCGGCCGGGGTCATGTCGGCAATTTCCACACCTGCATCGGCAAAGGTTTGCCGCGCGACGTCGTCGCCTTTTTTGCCCTCTTCAAGATAGAAAGCCTCGGCCTTTGCGGCGGCATCTGTCAGTGCTTTCTGCTGTTCCGGCGTCAGCGCATCGAACGCCGACTTGTTGATCAGCATCGGCTGGTACATGAACCACAGCGCCGTTTCGCCCGCGGGAGTGTAACACTTGAGCTGCTCGTAAAGGCGGTAGCTGACAAAGCTTTCGGACGACGTGTTGGTCGCATCCAGAACACCGGTTTGCAGCGCTGGATAAATTTCGGATGACGCCATCGACGATATCGACGCCCCTGCCCCGGCAAGCATTTCCTCAAAGGATTTACCCGCGGCACGGATCGTCACGCCTTTGACATCCGCCGGTTTGGTGATGCAGCCCTTGTTGGAGCCGAAGCCGCCGGCAAGATAGCCGTGGACCAGCACCATGACATCATCGCCGGCCATGATCTCTTCAAGCTTTGCCATGAACGGCGAATGCGACAGACGGTCGCCATGGTCCAGATTCTTTACCAGACCCGGCATCAGCGTCAGATTATAGGCGGGCTGCTGGCCGCCCGCGTAGGACAGCGGCAGCACGGTCATGTCAAGCTGGCCGCGCGACAGCGGCGTATACTGCTCTCGCGCTTTGAAAAGCGACTGCGACCCAAATACCTGGATGTTCAGGTCGACATTGGCGGCGGCGACTTCGGCGGCCACCATCTCGGCCATCTTGTTGCGCACGTCGTTGCCCGACCATTGGTGCGACAGACGCAGGTCGGTGGCCCCGACAGATCCGGCGGCAAGGGTCAGCAAGGCGGCAGCGGTGGCTAGCAGTTTGGTTTTCATTTTTGTTTCCTCCCAGAAAGCGTGGCCCGTGCAGAAACCGGGCCCTATTTCGCCACACTCCCCTTTGATGGATTACAAGTCAACGGTTTTGTATACAATCACATGGACCTTGCGTTTCATAGCCATCAGTGTATCCCTGACTGCATGACAATGCGCAGCGCAGACAGGATTGCCAAAGAGCTTGAAAACCTTGTTTTCACAGGGGAATTAGAGAGCGGGCATCGTCTGGACGAAATCACGCTGGCGGAACGCTTTGGCGTTTCACGCACCCCTATCCGCGAGGCGATTCAGAAACTTGCGACCTCCGGCCTTGTGATTCAGCAACCCAATCGTGGCGCATTTGTCCATCAACCGGGTCCTGTCGAGTTGCTTGAGATGTTTGAGGTGATGGCAGAACTTGAGGGGGCATGTGGCCGATTGGCAGCCAAGCGGTTGACCGACAGCGCGCTGTCCCAATTGGAAGAGGCTAACGAAAAATGCCAACGCGCGCTGGATCAGAACGACGCAGATTTATACTATGCCGAGAATGAAAGCTTCCACCATCTGATCTATAAGTTTTCAGGCAATGCGTTTCTCGAACAAGAAGCGCTTAGGCTACATCGACGGCTGAAACCTTACCGGCGGATGCAACTGCATTTGCGTGGCCGGATGGGCCAATCCATGTGCGAGCATCGCGATATTCTGAAGGCGCTGATTGATGGCGACTGCGACCGTGCGTCGACCGCCTTGCGCGACCACGTCGCCATTCAGGGCGAAAAGTTCCACCACCTGATGTCCTCTCTGAAAGACAATTCCAAATAGACCCGCTGCCCCGCCGTGCGCGGTTGACGCATGGTTTTTCCCGCTTTCTTGGGGTGCACCTGCTTTTCTTTGGGACAAGGACACCCCATAAGACGTCAACACGGGCGAAGTCGCGGGAAATTTCCCACGCAGGCTGCTTGCGAAGTTGATGTGAAGGAAATGTTGATGCGCGATCCGATCAAACCCACGATTTTCGGCCAATGCCGCATGCACATGCTGGGTGCTGCGTTGCTGATCCTGACGCTGACGCTGGCCCCATTGACGGCGCAGGCGCAATCCTTGTTCAAACCAGGTGGTGCAAGTGCGCCGGCAGCAGAAGCGACGGCGACAGAGGCCACCCCTTTGGCTACGCTGCTTGAGGTATTGAAAGACGACGCGGCGCGGGCCGCGTTGATCGCGGAGCTGGAAGCCACCGTGCCGCCGCAGACCGCCCCGCCCGAGGACGCACCGATCCTTGAGCAAGCCACGCATGCCGCCATGGACGATGGCATTTCAGTGGGCCGTCAGATCGCGCTGATCACGCAAAGGATTGGCGAAGACACCGTCGCCACGCTGTCGCAGTTCTGGATGTCGCTAAAAGGCGGCGGCGAAGTTTTTTCAGGGCTGAGCGGTGCAGAATTGGCCGTGTTGCTGGACGCAATTCCCGGACTTCTGGCGGTGATCGCCATTACCGTCACCCTGTTCGTCATCCTGAGACGTCTGGCGCGGGGTATTTATGCACGTATGGGGCGGACGGCAGAACATGTCGGGCTGATCCGGTCGATCGGGCTGTTTCTGGGGTCAAACCTGCTGGACGCACTGATCGTCGTAATCGCTTGGGCGGCAGGCTATCTGATCACGATCTTCGCGGTCGGGGATTTCGGCCAGATCGGGATCCGCCAGTCGATGTACCTGAATGCGTTCCTGCTGGTCGAGATGACCAAGGTCGTCATCCGGTCGTTCCTGTCGCCAATCGCATCCGGCTTGCGGATCGTGCCGGTCAGTGACCGGGCGGCGCGCGCCATGACCCGCTATCTTAGCATCGTGGTCAGCATTTTGGGCTACGGTCAACTGTTGGTCGTGCCCATCGTCCGGCAAAGCGTGAACACCGCCGCCGGTGCTGGCGTGTCTGCGCTGCTGGCGGTCATGGTGCTGGTCTATCTTGTCTATATCGTCCTGCGACGCCGCAAGGACGTCACGCTTTGGCTGCAAAACGAGGCGGATCCCGCGGCGGCGGTCGACGCGCAGGCCGTGGATGCCGAAGTGATCGAGCAGGCCCGCGGCGGGTTTATCGTCCGCGTCCTGCACGGCTTGTCGCAAATCTGGCATTGGGCTGCGCTGATTTACATCGCGGTGATGTTTATCGTGGTGATGACACAGCCTGCGGACGTGACCCTGAACGCCATTGTCGGGTCAGGCAAGATCTTGGCCGCGATCATCATCGCCGCGCTGCTGTCCGGTTGGCTGGCACAGGCGGTGCACCGTGGCATTCCGCTGCCCGATGACATCAACGCCAAGCTGCCTTTGCTGGAAAGGCGGATCAACACCTTCGTGCCGCGTGCGTTCAGCGCGCTGCGGCTGATCTTGCTGATCTGCGTGCTGATGTTCACGTTGGATGTGATCGGCATGATCGACATGCGTGGTTGGCTGGAAAGCCAGGTCGGACTGGCCTTTACAGCTGCGATCATCTCGGTCGGGCTGATACTAACGGTCACTTTCGGCATCTGGCTCGCGCTGACGTCGTTTGTGGATTACAAGCTGAACCCCGAATTTGGCGCGGTGCCGACATCACGCGAAACCACGCTTTTGACGCTGCTGCGCAACGCGGCGACAATTGCATTGGTGATCCTGACGCTGATGTTTGTGCTAAGCGAGATCGGTTTGGACATCGGGCCGCTGCTTGCGTCTGCCGGGGTTCTGGGTCTGGCGATTGGCTTTGGCGCGCAGAAGATGGTGCAGGACATCATCACCGGTATCTTTATCCAGTTTGAAAACGTCATCAACGTGGGCGACGTCATCACCGTGGGCGGCACCACGGGCACGGTTGAAAAACTGTCGGTGCGGTCGGTGTCCCTGCGCGATGTGAACGGCGCATTCCATATGATCCCGTTTTCCACCGTGGACATGGTCAGCAACTATATGCGCGGCTTTGCCTATTCGGTCTGCGACATGGGCATCGCCTACCGCGAGAATGTCGAGGAAGCCAAACAGGCGATGTTTGACGCCTTTGACCGGATGATCGAGAATGAGCCCGATACGGCGGCCAGCATCGTCGGCGGGCTTGAATGGTTCGGCGTACAGTCACTGGGCGACAGCGCGGTCGTGTTGCGCACAAGGATGAAAACCAACCCCGGCAAGCAGTGGGGCATCGGCCGCATGTACAACGGCTATCTCAAGACGATGTTCGATGAACGGGGAATCGAAATACCGTTCCCGCAGCAGACCATCTGGCTGGGCGAGAACAAGGACGGCACAACCCAGCCCTTCAAGATCGAAGCGCCAGGGGGCAAAGCGCGCAAACCCATCGCGAAAAAACCTAGCAAACGCATTGAAGCCGATGATGTGCCTGACAGCGACGATGCCGATGGCGGCGCAGACCGCTAGGGACTGATGAATGGCCAAACCAGGCGCCCGGCGTGAGCAATCGTCGGGCACCTGGAGTTTCGACAGGTGCGCTTATAGCACCGCTTCGATCAGATAAGGGCCCTTGGTCGCCAACCCCGTCTCAATCGCAAGTTCCAGCGCTTCGCAATCGGTGACCTGTACCGCTTCGACCCCCATCGACTGCGCCAAACCGACGAATTGCAGTGTTGGCTGATCCAATGACAGCAT
>JBFGFW010000029.1:0-10913 GCA_041579395.1 Sulfitobacter sp. | reverse complement strand
TACGCATAGCACAACGCTAGCGCATTACGGCGCGCAAGGCTAGGCCACCAGCGTTTCCGCTTTTTTCAGGTCGACCGACACCAACTGGCTGACGCCCTGTTCTGCCATGGTGACGCCGAACAACCGGTCCATGCGTGCCATTGTCACCGCATGGTGGGTTATGATCAAAAACCGCGTGTTGGTCTGGCGGCACATCTCGTCCAGCAGATCACAAAACCGGGTAACATTGGCATCGTCGAGCGGCGCATCGACTTCGTCCAGCACACAGATCGGTGCCGGATTGGCCAGGAACACTGCAAAGATCAGCGCCATCGCCGTCAGGGTCTGCTCTCCGCCCGACAGCAGGCTCAGCGTGCTCAGCTTTTTGCCCGGCGGCTGGCACATGATCTCAAGTCCCGCCTCAAGCGGATCATCGGATTCCACCATCACCAGATCCGCTTCTCCGCCGTTGAACAGATGCCGGAACAACATCGAGAAGTTGCTGTTCACCTGTTCGAACGCCGTCAAAAGCCGTTCGCGCCCTTCACGGTTGAGGCTTGAAATGCCGCTCCGCAGCGTTTTGATCGCCTCGGATAGGTCGGCCTTTTCAGTGGTCAGCGTGTCGTATTCCTGTTGCACCTCCTTGGCGTCCTCTTCGGCCCGCAGGTTGACCGCGCCCAATACCTCGCGTTGCCGCTTGAGCCGGTTCACATCCGCCTCCAGCACTTCGGACCCCGGCATCTGATCGGGGTTAACGTCCAGCGATGTCAGCAGTTGGTTCGGCGTCATCTGCTGGTCTTCGGCAATTCGTTCAGCTGCGTATGCCACGGTTTCCTTGGCCGCTTCTGCGCGTGCATCCGACCGGGCGCGGGCCTCACGGGCCTCTGACGCCAAACGCTCGGCTTCCCGCTCAGCCAAGGTCGCCTCTCGCAATGCACTCTCTGCCGCCGACAGCCGGTCCGAGGCGTCGGCCTTGCGGACGTCGGCCGTCGTGATGGCTTGGGTCAGCTCGTCCCGCTTGGCGGCAATTTCCGCCGGCGCGGCGCTAGCGTCCTTCAGCTCAGCCTCGGACGTGGTCTTGCGGTCGACAAGTTCAGTGCTGCGCTTTTCCGCAGTTTCAAGCCGGTGCCGCCAACCACTCAGCTCCTTGGTCACTTCCTGCGCACGCTTCAGACGCGCATCGCCTTCGCGGCGCAATTCATCATGCGCAGATCGGCGCGACATCATCGCGATCCGCGCCCCTTCAACGGTCTGGCGCAGCACTTCAACGCCAGCGCGGGCCTGGGCGACGTCAGGCATATCCGCCATGGCCCGCTCGGCTTGCGCAACCTGTTGGCGTGCGGTCATTGCTTCTTCCTCGTGACGGGTCACGGCAAGCCCAAGACTTTCCAGCCGCCCATCCGCCAGATTGCGATCGGCCTCTGCGCGGCTCAGCGCCCGGCCCGCGTCGGCCACTGCGCGGTCCGCGTCCCGACGCGCATCACGGGCGCGTCTGTCTGCTTCGGTCTGGGCGACCAGAGCCAGCTGTAGTGTCTCATGGGCATCGCGCGCGCCGTCAGCGCGCTGGCTGGCCTGCTCCAGCGCCTGTTTCAATACCTCAAGCCGGTTGATCTGCTGTAACCGCAGCGCTGCCGCCGATGGCGCGTCCTCGGCCCAAGCCCGAAATCCGTCCCACCGCCACAAATCGCCCTCGGGCGACACCAGCCGTTGACCGGGCTTCAGCGACGCCTGCAGGCGCGGGCCATCATCGGCATCCACAAGGCCGATCTGGCTCATCCTGCGGGCCAAAACATCGGGAACCGACACATGCGCGGTCAGCGCGGTGATCCCGGTCGGCAAAGGTTGTGCTGCGTCATAGGCGGGCAAAACCGTCCACCCCGACGGGCCATCCGCCTCGACTTGCGGGGCGCGCAAATCATCCGCCAGCGCTGCGCCAAGCGCCTTTTCAAAGCCATGCTCGACCTGAAGCCGGTCGAGGATCTGGCCACCCTCGGCCGTGTCCCGCTCAACCAACCTGGCCAGGGCTCCGGCCTCTGCCCGCAGCGCGTTCATCTCGCCTTCGGCTTCTGATCGCTCGGCGCGGGCATCCGCCTCACGGCTTTGGGTTTCCGCGCGCGTTTCTTCGGCAGTGATCAAGGCTTGCTCGGCGGCAGTGGCCTGCGCGGTCGCTGTGGCTTCGGCCTTTTGAGCAGCTTCAAAATCGACAGCTGCCTTTTCAAGGGCAGCACCACTTTGCTGAACGGCCTCGCGGGCCTTGATCGCTTCAGCTTCGGACTTGGCCAATGTCTTGCGGCTGTCGGACAACAGACGCTCCGCTGATCCATGCCGCGCCGCCAGACGGGCCACATCTTCGGTCAGCTCCGACAGCTCTTCTTCGTGATCCTGCAGGATTGATGCCGCCTCGCGCGCCGCCTCTGACGCATCCTCAAGGGCAGCCCCCTGCCCCTCGCTGGCCTTGGCCAACTCCCGAGCTTCCCACTCAAGCCGCTCGATCGTTTCGCCAGCATCGCGGTTCAATCCGGCCTCGCGTTCGATATCACGGGCCAGTTGTGCAATGCGCTTGGTCAGCGCATCAATCGACGCCTGTGCGCGCGCTTCTTGGTCGGTCAGCGTATCGCGCTGCACCCCCAGCCGTTGCAGAACTGCCGCGGCGATTGCCTGTTCCTCGCGCAATGCGGGCAAAGCGTCTTCGGCGATCTGGCGCGCCTTGGCCGCGTGCCGCACCGCCCCTTCGGCCTGTGCCGCTGCGATGACGCGGGCACGCAAATCATCCGCCGCTGCCGCTCGCGCGTCATCCGCTTCGCGCCAGCGGCGGTACAGCAGGATCCCTTCGGTTTTGCGCAAATCATTGCCGATTTCGCGGTAACGCGCCGCCTGTCGCGCCTGCCGCGCCAATTGCGAAAGCTGCGCTGCCAACTGTTCGATCACGTCGTCCACGCGGGCCAGATTGGTTTCCGCCCCGTTCAGCTTCAATTCGGCTTCGTGACGCCGCGCATATAGCCCCGAGATGCCAGCGGCCTCTTCCAGAATGCGGCGGCGGTTCTTGGGTTTCGCGTTAATCAACTCTGAAATCTGTCCCTGCCGCACCAGTGCAGGGGAATGGGCACCGGTCGACGCATCGGCAAACAGCATCTGCACATCGCGCGCGCGCACGTCTTTTCCCGCCGCTTTATAGGCGCTGCCCACATCGCGGGTGATCCGCCGGATGATTTCGATCTGATCCCCTTCGTTGAATCCGGCGGGGGCCAGTCGTTCCGAGTTGTCGATGTGCAGCGCCACTTCGGCAAAGTTGCGCGCCGGACGGGTGGACGCACCGGCAAAGATCACATCCTCCATCCCGCCGCCGCGCATCGCCGTGGGGCGGTTTTCACCCATTACCCACCGCAACGCTTCGAGCAGGTTGGACTTGCCACAGCCGTTCGGTCCGACTACGCCGGTCAGACCATCGGCGATGATCAAATCCGTAGGGTCCACAAAGCTTTTGAAACCCGTCAGTCTGAGTTTGGAAAAGCGCAACCTTGCCCCTGCCCCGTTGATTCCTGCGTTGGCTTCAGGGTGCGGTGATCTTCCCGCGCCTGTCAACAGAAACACACAAGGGGCGGGGCGGATCATGTGGCTTATCCACAAGATATTGATTTTCTTCCGCTACAGGCAAGTCCGATTGTCCTGTACCACCTCTTCTGAATCCGCCGCGTTCGCGGTTATTTTCGTACCCTACTCCTCTATCGTCCCAGCGGCAGCGCGACCCACTGCCCTACAATCCAGCTTGCCTGTTGCCAATGCCTGATCCCCTAGAACGTCCGTAACTCGGCAACCGCTGACCGTGGCCATGGCGACCATCGCGCGCTCCCGGATCGGACCGAACCGAGGCGCATATTCAGGATTGATGCGTATCGCCTCGGCCAGATCGCCGCGCACGCGGACGTCAAAAACAGATCCCTCAACCGTGATCCGGGTTGCGGGCACACCGCGGAAATGCGGCCCCGCCGTGTTGCAGGCGCACAGCCCCAACATCACAACACATAGATAAACCAAACGTCTCATGACCCAACGATGTCCGATTCAAGTGAACGAAGTCTAAACGCCGACTTCCAATGATTAGATAAACGCATTGCCGAGATGTCTCGGTGGTCATATAATTTGACCAATTCAAGGACACATCGCATGCCTTTCCAACCCGTTTCTTCCGAAAAGCTGTCAAATGCTGTCGTCCGGCAGGTTGAGCAGCTGATCCTGCGCGGCATATTGCGCCCCGGCGAACGGCTGCCTCCGGAACGCGAATTGGCAGAGCGGCTGGCCGTGTCGCGCCCATCCCTGCGCGATGCCATCGCCCAGCTTGAGGAAAGCGGCCTGCTGACTGCAAAGCGCGGCGCGGGAGTTTATGTGGCCGATGTCCTGGGTGGGGCCTTTGCGCCGTCGCTGATTGAACTTTTTTCGCGCCACGACGAGGCGGTATTTGACTATCTGTCGTTTCGCCGCGACATGGAGGGATTGGCCGCAGACCGCGCCGCGCGGCTGGGGTCAGACACCGATCTTGAGGTGATCCGCACCGTATTCGACAAAATGGAAATCGCCCACCAAAAACGCAATGCCGAGGATGAGGCGCAACTGGACGCGCAGTTTCACATGGCCATCATCGAGGCGAGCCATAACGTTGTGATGCTGCACATGATGCGGTCGATGTACGATCTGCTTCGCGGTGGCGTCTTCTATAATCGGCAGGTGATGTTCAAACAGCGCACGACGCGGTCTGCGCTACTGGACCAACACCGTGACATTAACGATGCGCTCCAGGCCCGTGATCCGGTTGCCGCCCGCGCCGCTGTCGAGGCGCATTTGAACTATGTGGAAAACGCGCTTCGGGACCAGCAAAAGGCCGAGCGGAACGAGGTCATTGCCCGCCAGCGGTTGCAGCACGAAACTCAGAAGACCTGAATCTGCCGCATACGCGAAAGGCCCCGGATGCGATCCGAGGCCTTCGAGATGATTCAGAAGTTATCAGTGCAGCTTGGTGTCTACATCTTCGATGGCGCTGTCGATCAGAGCATTGCCCTCGGCAGCGGTCATCTTCTTGGCAATCACATCCTTCGCCGCTGCGATGGCGATGATGATCGCCTGATCGCGAACTTCCTTGATTGCAGCCGCCTGCGCAGACCCGATCTGATCTTCAGCCGCCGCGATCCGGCGCACGATGGACTTTTCCAGATCCGCACGCGCCTGATTTGCCGCTTCGACAGCTTCCGCCTTGGCGGCAGTCACGATCCGGTCCGCCTGATCTTTTACGTCCTGCTGCTTGCGCTCATAGCTGGCGAGCAAGGTTTGCGCTTCTTCACGCAGGGCGCGGGCTTCCTCCAGCTCGGATTTGATCGTATCGGCCCGCTTGTCCAGCAGTCCGGCAAGCAAGCCGGGAACTTTGAAATAGAACAGGACGCCGATGAACAGGATGAAGGCCATCAAGACGATAAAGTCGGTGTTGGTCAGCGAAAAGAACGCGTCCCCAGCGGCAAAGGCCGGCGACGCGACCAGACCGGCCAACAGGGCTGAGAAAGTCAAACGCATGGCTTATCCTTTCATCCGGGCATCGACTGCCGCGGCAACAGTTTTCGCATCAACAGACCCGCCCAAAGCAGCAACAATCGCTTGCGCTGTGTCCTTTGCAACGATTTCGACGTTTTCCAATGCGCTTTCGCGGATTTCGGCGATGGCTTTTTCGGACTCGGCGGATTTCGCAGCGATGTCGGCATCCGCCGAGGCAATCGCCTTGTTCAAATCGGCCTGTATATCGGCTTTCGCAACATTGATGATCCGATGCGCCTCGGCACGGGCATCGAGCAATGCTTTGTCATAGGCGGCTTCCGCCTCTGTCGCTTTGACCTTCAGGTCTTCGGCGGCGGCGATGTCATTGGTGATGGTGCCCTGACGTTCGGCCAGAACCGCCCCGATGCGCGGCAAAGCGACTCGCGACAAAATGAAATAGATCGCGACCAAGGCGACAAGCAGCCAGAAAATCTGATTGCCGAAAGTGCTAAAATCAAGCTGTGGCATGCCGGGTGCGGCATCAGTTGCAGCTTGGGCGTCAACACCGACTGCATCGGTCAGACCAGTGCTTTGTGTGGTTTCGGTTGCCATGCAGGCCTCCTGTCGAAACGGTCAAATCCCTTGGGCAGCGCACATTTGCGCGCTGCCCGAAGCGTAAGGAAGTGTCAGTCTGACGCTTAAACGGCGAACATCAACAGCAGAGCGACGAGGAACGAGAAGATCCCCAGGGCTTCTGCAAAGGCGATGCCGATGAACAGTGTTGCAGTCTGACCGGCAGCAGCCGAAGGGTTGCGCAGTGCGCCGGCAAGGAAGTTGCCTGCTACGTTGCCCACACCGACAGCCGCGCCGCCCATGCCCATGCATGCCAGACCCGCGCCAATGTATGCGCCCATTTGTACGATATCGCCTTCCATAGTGTATTCTCCTTACGATGGAATTTAGAGTGATGATGTTGGATGCGTGATGTCACGCACCGTCGTTAGTGATGCGGATGAAGCGCGTCTTTCAGATAGACACACGTCAGAATGGTGAAAACATAGGCTTGGATAAAGGACACCAGAACCTCAAGCCCGTACATCGCGGTGATCGCCATAACGGACAGCGGCGCAATCGCCGCAATGGCGGCAAAGCCTGCAAACACCTTGATCACGGCGTGACCGGCCATCATGTTGCCGGCCAGACGAATGGAGTGGCTGACAGGGCGCACGAAGTACGAGATGATCTCGATCAGGGCCAGAATGGGGCGCAACGCCAACGGTGCGCTGGCAACCCAGAACAGCCCCAGAAACGACGCGCCGTTCTTGACGAAACCCAGAATGGTCACACCGAAGAAAACTGCAAAGGCCATGATCGCTGTAACCGCGATGTGAGACGTCGGCGTAAACGCCATCGGCAACAGGCCGAGAAAGTTCGAAAATACGATGAACATGAACAAGGTCATGATGTAGGGGAAATACTTAACGCCTTCCTTGCCGCAGATGTCTTCGACCATCTTGTAGATGAAGCCATAGGCCAGTTCACCCACGGATTGCATCCGCGTCGGCACCACGGCACGGCGCGATGTGCCCAGAACCAGCAAAGCAAAGACCGCAAGAACCGCCAGCGCCATCCAGACGGTGGCATTGGTGATCGTGTACCAAGATACGGCACCGTCGCCGAAGAACGGCTTGACGATGAACTGGTCCATCGGGTGGAAAACCAGACCGCCCGCTTCTTCGCTTTGTGCTTCCGCCGCCATCTCAGGCCCCTTTATCCTCGTCGGCCTGTTCGGCCACCTTCTTTTCCTGGATTTCCTGTGCGGAGCGGAGCATCGTCTTTACCCCAGCCGCAAGGCCCAGCAATACAAACAGCACCATGAATATCGGGAGCGTCCCAAGGAGCCAGTCCAGCGTATATCCGATGCCGAAACCGATCCCAAGACCGGCGCAAAGTTCGATCACCATCCGCCATGCAAGCGACGCCTGCGAATAGTGCTCATCTGAACGGGGCTTTGGTGTCTGCGACCGCTTGGCCGCTTCGATCTTCGCCTCAAGCTGCTTTAGCCGCTGCTGTTGGTCCGGATCGGTCACGCCAAAATCCTTTTCAAATGTGTTGGGCCGTAGGTACTTTCACCGCACCGCCGAGTCAACAGTGTGGAAAATTAGCGCAAGCATATGAAACTATTGTGTTTTAGTGCGGGTGATACGTGCATTATCGGTCAATCACCCTTTGGAAATGGCCGATTTCACGGCTTTTTCTTATTCAACCTTTTGGTTAAGAATACGAAACAGCGCTCAGGTTTTGCAATCTGGCCACCCCCTTCTCGGATGCACGTAGTCACCATGACCGCCAAGCTAGACGCCATATTCGCGGCCCTTGCCGATCCGACCCGCAGGGCCATTCTGGCGATGCTGCTTGAAGATGATATGGCGGTCACGGACGTCGCCGAACCGTTTGCCATGTCACTGGCTGCGATTTCAAAGCACTTGGCGGTCTTGGAACGCGCAGGACTGATCGCGCAGGAAAAGCGCGGGCGGCTGAAATGGTGCAAACTTGACCCCGTTGCCCTTCAGACACCATCAGTCTGGATGCAGGGATTTGGCCAGTTCGACCCGGTAAATTTAGATGATTTTGAAAGGTTTCTGGCAGCGGAGATATCAGGAGTATCGTCTGACGCTGATCTGGTGAATGAAGGTGATTGAGATTTACCGGCCCCCCCGTGACGAGGTATTACACGAGAGGGCCAAGTGTGAAGTCGTTAGATGACACCGAACGCAAAGCGCAAGATAGCAAGAACAACTACAATCAAACCAATTAGATAGATAATGCTACGCATTAGGAATTCCCTTCATGAACTTTCTGTGAGGGGAACGCCGTCTGTCAAGATAAGGTTCCCGATGAAACGAAATCAACTCACCGTGCTGTCGTCGCGCAGCAAGAGGTACAGCGCCAACATGGTCAGCCCCACACCTCCGAACACTAACAACGGCGGCGCGCCGTTGCCAAGCGCGATTTCCCATAAGATCACCCAACTGGGCGTCAGGTAGGTATAGGCCATCACCTTGGCTGATGGCAGCCGAAGCGACGCAAACTGCAACAAGACAAACGTTGCCGACGACGCGAATATCGCCACGTAAAGGATCGTGATCCAGACGATGGCCGGCAGCGCCAGCCAGTCCGTGCCCACCAGATCGCGCCAGCCGTAAACGAATAACACCACGCCCCCGGCCAGCAATGTGCCCAAGGTAAAGACGACGGCAGGTTCACCCCGGTTCAGCTTGCGCACCATCGGCGTGTAAAGCGCGTGACTGACGCAGCCGACGAAATAAACGATCTCGCCACGGCCGATTTCAAAGCGGCGCAACGCCGCGATGTCCGCGCGAAAGATTACCCACAGCGCCCCTGCGGCACCGATCGCCAGCGCCAGCGCCATGCGCGGCGTTGTGGCTTGCCGCAGCAACAGCCACCCAAACCCCGCCGCAATCACCGGTGTCAGCGTAAACACCGCCGCCGCACTGACCGGGCGCGCGGTTTTCAGCCCTTCGAACATCAGCACGAAATAAACGGCAAACAGGCCACCCAAAACGAAATAGCGCCAAGACGCGCGCGCCGCATTTTTGGTCAACCCCGTGGTCGCCGCCACCGCGACCGCAATGACCATGGCCGCAATGACGAACCGCGCGGCGTTCAGCGCAGCAGGCGAGATCATGTTGGCCGCCATCGATCCCAGCGAAAACGACCCCGCCACCAACGCCGAAAAGACCAGCATCGCAAAATGCCCCTGCATGTCGGGACGCATCAGGCGATGTCCTTCACGCTGTCCTTGAGGAACGTCAAAAGCGCCTGTACTTTCGGGGTCCGGTGCAGGTCCACATGCGTGACCAGCCACAGGTCGGACTCCCATTCGGCCATGGGGGGATGTACCTCGATCAGATCGGGATTCGATGCCGCGTCTGCAAGCATCATAAATCCGATCCCGGCCCCGTTTTTCACCGCATCCGTGATCCCGGTGAAATCAAGGCATCGGAACGTCATCGCCTTTTCAGGCAGAACGTTTCGCAACCATATAAAGAAGGGCGCGCGGTTCTGCAAATCGTCATGGATGACGAACCGGTGCCTGGCATAATCCTTAGGGGTTTGCGGCAAACCGTGCGCCTCGACATAGGAACGATGCGCATAAAGTCCGACCGTCAGTCTGGTAAAGGGTTGCACCACGTTGTCAGGTTCTTGCGGCACAGTGCCCGCCCGGATCGCCACATGCGCTTCGCCGTATTCCAGCCGGAACAAGCGGTCGCCCGTCAAAAACCGCACAATGACGTCGGGGTTCTTGTTTTGGAAAGCGACCAGAATTGGCGTGATCATGCCCGCCATCTCGCTCAGGGACGTGACGACCAGATCGCCCGACACGGTTTCGCCGCGCCCCTTGATGCGATTGGCCAACTGGCTGAACTGGTCATCCGTGGCTTGCGCAACCCTTAGCAGATCCTCGCCCGCCTCCGTCGCCTTGTAGCCCCTCGCGTGGCGCTGGAACAACTTGACGGACATCCGCGTCTCCAGCGCATCAATATGGCGGATCACGGTGGCATGATGCACGCCCAGAACTTCGGCAGCGCCGCTAACGGTCCCCATTCGCGCCACCTGATAAGCGGTTCTGATTTCATCCCAATTGTCCATCGCGCCCTCATGTCATGTGCATATTTGAACACCACTCACGCATCTACGCAAGTTGCGTTCGCCCATGCAAGACACATCTTTAGTCACAACCAACTGATCAAAAGGAGCATTCTCATGTCAGTCCTACGTATAGATTCCTCGGCCAATACCGAAACCTCCGTGACCCGTGCCATGACCGACCGGATCATCGCCCAACTTGATGACACCGACGTCACCATTCGGGATCTGGCGCATGACCCCCTGCCGCAGATCACGCACACTTGGGCCGAAGCACGCACCACCCCCGAAGCAGAGCGTTCCGCCGCGCAAATCGCCGCCCTGGTGCAGTCGGATAAGTTGGTCGCGGAATTGATGAATGCCGACACCATCGTCATCGGCGCGCCCATGTACAACTTCAGCGTGCCTGCGTCACTGAAGGCCTGGATCGACCTAGTCGCCCGCGTTGGCGTCACGTTCCGTTATACCGAAAGCGGCCCCGAAGGTCTGGTGACAGGCAAACGCGTCATCGTGGCGATGGCGTCAGGTGGCGTACCCGCCGGTGCCCCGGTCGATTTTAACACGCCTTATCTCAAGTCGGTGCTGGGGTTTCTGGGCATGACGGATGTTACCGTGATTTCCGCAGATGCCTTGGCCAAAGACCCTCAAGGCACGATGGCCCGCGCGCACAGGCAAATCGATACGCTCGCCGCCAAAGCCCAAGCCGCCTGATCCGCAAGGGGCGGGTTGACTCAGTCCCGCCCCTC